>NZ_JAMPKE010000008.1:0-217307 GCF_039961955.1 Trichocoleus sp. DQ-A1 | reverse complement strand
ACCATTCCAGCTTCCACAGTCGAGCCATCTTCCAGCACGCTGAGTAAAGAAACAATTCCCTGTTGGGGAAAATAAACGTATTCAATTGGTACGCCAAGTTCGTAGAGGACTTGATTGAGTGGGAGCGAGACGGGTTCTAGATGGGGAACCAGACGTTCGTACTCCTCGTCAGGCAAAGCGGCAAGAAGTCGATTTTTTATTGGCTGAAGAGGATCTTTGGGGACTGACATGAGGAGTTTCCTTAATTTAGCCGTGTTAGAAAAGGCATCTAACGGCAGAAGGAGAAGAACTCAGTAAACCAATCCTAATACCAAAAGGTGTATTTTCTGAATAGAAAGCCGCACGCTTAGCAGGTTAAAGTCTTACAGCCGCTTACTGATGCTGTATTCATTCTAATGGGGTGTGAAATTTTCTCACATTAACAATATTCCCTAGATTCCTAGAGCAACTTTCTAGGTTATATTGCAAAAACTTGCTGAAAAAAGTTTGGGTACGGAAATCGGGATGTAAGCGCTGATTCTATATAAACTCTCAGCACTTTACTCCTAGATACATCGCAACACTCCCGACCCAGAGGCATAGGATGTCGAATTTTGATCTCGTTTTAAAGTTATTGCTGCAACTAACCGTTATTCTCGCTACTTGTCGCATTGTGTCGATGATTGGGCGGCGCTATTTTGGTCAAACCGATGTTGTCTGCGAGATGATCGCGGGGGTGATGTTAGGGCCATCTCTGTTTGGTCTGCTGCTTCCTGATGTGCAGCAATGGCTGTTCCCCAAAGCCCCGATTGTGATTGATGCGGCGACGAAAATTCCCAACCCATCGATGTCGATTCTCTTTGCCATCAGCCAGATTGGGTTGGTCATTTATATGTTCTTGATCGGCTTAGAGTTTAATACCGATTTGATCAAGCGCCGAGTCAAGAGTGCCGGTTTGGTATCTGGGGCAGGAATTTTGGCTCCTTTTATCTTAGGCGCGATCGCAGCTTTGTTGTTGTACGGCAATGGCGAACTCTTCAAACCTGGAATTACTCGTCCGGCAGCAGCCTTATATCTGGGCGCATCCATGTCGATTACAGCATTTCCGATGCTCGCCCGGATGCTATACGAACGCGGCATCGCCAAAACCCGCTTCGGGACGCTGGCACTGGCAGCTGGTTCGATCGATGATGCGACGGCATGGTGTTTGCTGGCGATTGTACTCGCCAGCATTAAAGGCAGCGCCAGTATTGCCGCTTTTGCGATTGGCGGGGGTTTTGGCTATGTGTTGTTGATGATTTTCGTCGGACGACCGGCATTTACCTTTTTCGCACGTCGGACTCGGCAAGAGAAGGGCGTGACGATGCAAACCCTGACATTAGTTTTAGTCGTTTTGATGGTATGCGCGTGGTTTACCGATTTGGTAGGCATCTATGCGGTGTTTGGGGCGTTTATTCTGGGCACAGTGATGCCACGGGGCGAATTTGCCGACCAAGTGCGCCACCACACGGAGTTTTTGACGACTTCGTTTTTGCTCCCGATTTTCTTCGTTTTCTCCGGACTGAACACGCAAATCGGGTTAGTCAACACGCCGCAACTCTGGGCGATCGCATTACTGATTATCCTGATAGCGATCGCAGGGAAAGGGCTAGCTTGTATGTTGGCAGCAAAACTCGCAGGTGAAAGTTGGCGCGAGTCCGCAACCATTGGGGCGCTAATGAACGCACGAGGATTGATGGAGTTAATTATCCTCAACATTGGTTTAGAGGAAGGTGTAATTACTCCAACCTTATTTACCATCATGGTCGTTATGGCAATTATCACTACCCTCATGGCATCCCCGCTGGTTTCATTATTGTTGCAAGGAACCAATTATGAACCTGTTCCCAGATAAGCCACGCCAGGTGCAAGTTTTTCTAATTCGCTCAAAGCCCTGGCAAATCTAACCCAGTCCCTTCCTCTTCAAAACCCCTCTACCGGGTCGGAGAGAGGTTTGGGGAGCCTGCTGTGCCTACAGATTTTAAAAAGGGGCTGAGGGTAGCAAAAATAAATTGCTGAAGAAATACAGAAAATTGCCAATAGCGATCGCAGATATAGCAATTTTATTTGAGTAATGAGCCAGCCCTTGAGATCCCCAACTTCTGTCTGGAAATCGCGGATCTCGCCTTCACAAATCATTTAGGATGCAGATAAGATAATCAGACAGAAAAGCCTTGACTCCAAAAGGAGTCAAGGCTTTTTTGCATAGACAATGAGTTGTTACAGCACAAGCGTTTACTACCTAAGACCGCTCTGATGGAGGGTTGCGCCTCCCCTCGGTAGTAACAAAGTGGAGGAAGCGACAAAAACTCCACACCTTCTAGGCCTTTTGTTATTTAAACCGTTCGGACATCTGACGTCGCTCTTCTTTGATGTCCGATTCTGGGCCACTGCGGCATAACGCCCATCCGGTGTTTTTTTCCTTAATCAGAATAACAATCGCCAATTTAAATGTTGTCGTGCTAGCGGTAGAACCGCTGTCAGTCTGTAGGTGCAACTACTAGCATGGCTAACATCTATCTCTGGTGGGAAAGTTCCGGGCTGTAACTGTGTATACAGCAACCACGACGGCTATCTGTACAAGCCTATTCACAAGAGGATGAATCCCTCCAAAAGTCTCAGCCACAACTGAAATTAACCGTTTAGCATATTGGCTGCCTTTCTAAGACCAATCTTTGTTTTTTGTAGAAAGCTCTGTTTTACTCGGATTTTAACTTTTACCGTTACATTTTTTAATCCAGAAGCCAGTTAGAAAACTTGACACTAGGAACGCAAATAGCTAAATAATTGCAACAGATAAGAAGCAATGTCCCCAAGGGACGACTTCTGCGAAAGGTTCGCATCCTTAACCCGCTACAATTTGAGAAAACTCTCCTTGAGGCATCTACCTATGAAAATCCTCCACGGTACTTGGATTCCTAAGGCAGAAGCTAATTTCCTACAAACAGGTGCATTTTACCTGTGGGTAGAAACCCCAATTTTAAAAAAACGCCGCAACTCGCAAAAAAACAGCCATCCCAGCCATCTTGCCAAAGACGACTTGGAAGCTTTTCTAAGCAATGAACTGGGAATCGCCACAGCACCCTATCATAAGATTAGCGAGAATATTTCTACTCAATACATTGCTCTTCCCACCGCGAACAACCAGCCTCTTCCTTCTCCTGAATTAATTAAATATTTGGAAGAAGAAGTTAACGAAGACTATGAAGAATTTACGGACTGGGAAATTGATACCTATGAAGTTAACGCTAGGGTAAAAACCGGCAGTTATAGCTATGCCAAGGTCAATAATGTTATTAAACTGCTTAACGATATTCACTTCTTGGCTTTACATAACTTTGGTGAAATTATTATCGGTTCAGACCTCCTATTTTGGTATCACTATACCCAAGCATTTAAACAAATTATATTCAAAGACCAATATATTCCCAGCCTCAAATATCGAGAACTTCCTGCTGTAACCAAGGGAAAACGCAAGCAAACCGCTAATTCCTTTGAAATTTATTCAGGATGGGAAATTGTTTCTGAAAAATACGAAACCTTAATTCAAAGATATGCAGACTATATGCCTCTAGTCTGCGTTGCCGGTTCTTCCGTACCCAGGACAACAGTAGAATTTTTTTCTAAAGAAAGCTTACTCCGTCACTTTTCTGAATGTCTGTTGCATGAAATTGTCACCCATACTCCCTCGACTGCTAAATTCGATCAGCAGATTACAGATACCATCCTTTATGATTGTTTCTATCCGGACAGCAAAAACCCGCAAACTACCGAAAAAGCTTTAGAAGAATACAAGCAGTGGTATGCCTGGAAAGCTAAACTAACCCGCAGCCAAAATACAGGGAATTTTGACCTCTGCTTTCAGTTAAAAGAAGCTAACTCTGAAACAGATAACTGGCAAATTGTTTTCTTGGCTAACTCCAAACAAGATCCATCCTTAAAACTTTCTTTAGGGGATTATTGGCGGCTGAATCAGAAAAGTAAAAAAGATATTCAAAAATACTTTGGCAAAGATTTTGAAAATAATCTGCTTTTGAATTTGGGATATGCAGCGCGGATGTATCCTAAACTGTGGCAGGGATTAGAAACTGACCAGCCAATCGGGTTGCAACTTAATCTGCAAGAAGCCTTTGAATTTCTCAAAGAAAGCGCCTGGGTATTAGAAGATTCCGGTTACAAAGTCATCGTTCCCGCCTGGTGGACGCCGGATGGTCGTCGGAAAGCTAGAATTCGGCTGAAAACGTCTTCTCGAAGCGTTGGTAAATCCAAAGCTGCTAACAAAGGATACTTTAATTTAGACGCGATTGTTGAGTATCAATACGAGCTATCAATTGGCGGTCAGCCGGTTACTCAAAAAGAATGGCAGCAACTCGTCAAAGCTAAAACGCCGCTGGTGCAATTTCGCGGTCAGTGGATAGAACTAGACCAAGAAAAGATGCAGCAGATGTTGGAATTCTGGCAATCTCAGGCTAAAGAACAGCCAGAAATGACTTTGTTAGATTTCATGAAATTAGCCGCAGCAGCGGAGGATGATATTGAAGTCGAGCATGACCAGACATTGTCAGAAATGATGGCGAAATTGGAGGATAAAAGTAGACTAGAGCCGGTTCAAAATCCGCCGAAGTTGCAGGGAAATTTACGCGAATACCAAAAACGCGGCGTGTCCTGGTTGCAATATTTAGAAACGCTCGGTCTAAATGGTTGTCTTGCTGATGATATGGGATTAGGTAAGTCGGTTCAAGTAATTGCTCGGCTGGTGAATGAAAAAGAATCGACAAATTCAGTTTTACCAACTTTATTAATTGCACCGACATCAGTTGTCGGAAATTGGCAAAAAGAAATCGAAAAATTTGCGCCTCATCTACAAGCAATGGTGCATCATGGCACTAGCCGCATTCAACAAGTCGCTGATTTTAAAGAAGCTTGCCTTAAGCATGATGTCGTGATTACATCGTTTACTTTGGCTCGAAAAGATGAAAAACTTTTGCATAGTCTGAAATGGCATCGAGTGGTAGTGGATGAAGCGCAAAATATCAAAAATCCTAAAGCTGCTCAAACTAAGGCAATTTTAAAATTGACCGCTAACCATCGGCTAGCATTAACCGGAACACCCGTAGAAAATAGATTACTGGATTTATGGTCGATTTTTAACTTTCTGAATCCTGGCTATTTAGGTAAAGAAGCACAATTTCGTAAGGGTTTTGAGATTCCGATTCAGAAAGACAATAATCGGGTGAAGTCTACGATTTTGAAGAAATTGGTAGAACCTTTTATTTTACGTCGAGTCAAGACCGACCAATCAATTATTAACGATCTACCGGATAAAGTCGAACAAAAATTATATTGCAATTTGACAAAAGAACAAGCTTCTCTTTATGAGGCTGTCGTCAAAGATGTGAGCGAAAAAATCAATGATTCCGAAGGCATTCAGCGCAAAGGGTTAATTTTGTCAACCTTGCTGAGGCTGAAACAAATCTGCAATCATCCAGCGCAATTTTTACAAGATAGGAGCGAATTTTCAACCGCGCGATCGCATAAACTTAGCCGTCTTGCAGAAATGGTTGAGGAAGCCATTTCTGAAGGCGAAAGTTTGTTAATTTTTAGCCAATTCAAGGAAATCTGCGACTCCTTAGAAAAATACCTCAAGCATACTTGTCACTACAACACTTATTACCTTCATGGAGGCACCAACCGCAACAAGCGAGAACAAATGATTACCGAATTTCAAAACCCAGAAACTGAACCATCGGTGTTTATTCTTTCTCTCAAAGCTGGCGGAGTTGGCATTACGCTAACGAAAGCAAATCACGTCTTTCACTTTGACCGCTGGTGGAACCCCGCCGTTGAAGATCAGGCGACAGATAGAGCTTTTCGGATTGGTCAGAATAAAAATGTATTTGTTCACAAATTTATTGCAATTGGGACTTTGGAAGAACGCATCGATAAAATGATTGAAGATAAGAAAAAGCTGTCTTCTGCTGTTGTCGGTACCGATGAAGCTTGGCTGACAGAACTTGATAACGAAGCCTTTAAACAACTGATTTCACTGAACAAAGCTGCAATCTTGGAGTAATCATGGCTCAATTTAGCCGTACCTGGTGGGGAAAACGCTTCATTCAAGCCTTAGAAGCTTTTACCGATCCTGCGAGATTAGGACGAGGACGTTCCTATGCGAATGGGGGGAAAGTCCTCCACTACAAAATTGACCAGAATGAAATTAATGCTGTTGTCAAAGGTTCAGTGAATCCCTATTTTGGAGTTTATAAAGAGCCAACCTATATTATCAATATTGAAATTACACCGATTGATAAATCCAGTTGGTCGAAGGCGATTAAACACCTTTCATCAAAAGCTAGCTTTGTCTCCAAGCTATTGATGAATGAAGTTCCCGATAATATTGAAGATGCTTTTTCTGACCTAGGATTGCATCTTCTCCCCCACAATCGCAAAGATTTTAAAACCAATTGTTCTTGTCCAGATTACGCCAATCCCTGCAAACACATCGCGGGTGTCTACTACTTGGTAGCGTCCCAACTAGACCACAATCCGTTTCTCTTGTTTGAACTCAGAGGTTTATCTAAAGAGGCACTGCAAGCGGAACTGGCAAAATCTCCTTTAGGAGAGGTTTTATCCACTGAACTTACGGCAAAAGAAATCCCTTTAGAATCCTCCGCGTCTTACTACACCCCACTGGAAAAAGTCCCCGTTACTGAGAAGATAAATCCCAGAGAATTTTGGCTGGGGACGAAGCGACTGCCTCAAACTGTTGAAATGGCATCGCTGGCAAGTTTGCCAGCAATTTTGATTAAAAAGCAGGGAGACTTTCCGCCTTTTTGGAAGAAAGATAGTTCTTTTATTGAAGTGATGGAGGAGTTGTATGAGCGAGTGAAAACAAAAAATAAAGAAGTCATGTAAGACGGCTTATTTCTCGCGTGCATTGTAGAGACGCGATTAATCGCGTCTCTACGTCAATTAAAATAGGCTCATACAAATTCACTTTAATAGCGATACACTCCGGATTTGCTCTTTGCCCCTTTTGTAAGGGGATCTGTATCAGTCTTTTTGTGAAGTGGAGTGAAATCCTTTACCAATAATTTTTAGAGAATTTTGCCAATCTCTATGCAGAATTGCCCATAACGCCACATCCTCAAATACTCCCGACTTTCGCACTCGCTGGCGTAGCACCCCTTCTTGTACAAACCCGTTTTTCTGAAATACTTTTCCCGAAGCTGGATTTCTGACCATGTGATAGCCATAGAGCCTATTGAGAGATAAATCTTCAAAACCGAAATGAAGCACTGGTTTCAATGCTTCACTCATATAACCTTGTCCCCATGCTTCAACTGCTAACCAAAAACTCAGTTCAGCCTGAGAATGCTCCCGTTCAATATCTCGAACCTCGATAATTCCGCTAAACACACTCTCAGATTTACTCTCAATCGCCAATGTGACAGAATGACCCGCTTCAAACTCTGCAAGTTGCTTAGAGATGTATCGCTCAGCTTCACCATTAGGGTAGGGATGAGGAATGGAAATCATGGCATCAGCGAGTTCACGAACGCTAGCAAATGTCTGGATGGATAGAGCATCCTCAAAAGTGAGCGGACGCAACACTAACCTACTTGTATTTAACGTAGCTTGAGCAGTCATGAAACGTATCTTATCGCAACCTAGTTTTTAGATGTAACTTGAGTGTTGATTTTCTGGTTTTTGGCTTAACCTGAGATCGAGAGATATCTTTGTAAGGTGGCATCAACTGTCAGCTGAATTTCTGGAGAATTGCTCTTTTTTAGATTTTCTAAAGCCAACTTCACCGCTTGGTCAGGATAGATAATTTGTCCCAACCGTTTCACAGCATACAACTGGCGAAACTCCTCTGGATGCTGCAACTCGGCAAGCAAAAACGCTTTGTAGCGCCAAAGAAAATAGTTCTCGAAAGCCAAAGCGCTTTTACAAAATTCCCTCAGTTGCTTTCGATCTGCTTCTGCTTCCGGCACCCGATAATTCCAATGATTGCGGCATTGCTCGTAAATGTCTTCTACAAGCGCCGTCCACTCGTCATTAATCCATTTGCGGTACTGGATAACACATTCGCGCTTCGTTACCACATATTGTCCGGCATCTAGAGCGATGAGTGCTGTCGCCGGACAAAGGAAATTTAACACTAAATCTTTAGTTCCGTAGTGAATCGTTCCATCCGACGCACGCATCTGACGGCGATCGCAACCATAAAACGCACCGTCCGGATCGGGATAGTCGAGAGGAAACGTTAACACCTCCGGATTGCCACGCGATCGCGTCAACAACCGATATGGAAAGTGCATACTGTCCAGGATATAGCTATCTATTGGCTTTATTGGAACCAGAGGGCGAATGTCTTCCCCATATATCAGAAGCGTGCCTTTCTGGAACCTAACCGCACCAATCCGAAACAGCGCCTCTTCACTGTCTGCGGTCATACCCAGTTCTACCGAGGTGATTTTCTGGCACTCGTCGCTTACCTGTGCGAATTCCTGTCGTTCGTCAGAAGTCAGGCTACCCTTAAAAACGACGCGCAGATCGATATCGCTGGTAGCTACCGCAGTACCATTAGCATAACTGCCTTCCAAATAATAGCCGCGAATGCGACCTGGAAAACTTTCCCCGATTTTGCCGATAATTTCGCAGGCGATCGCGTCAACTTTCTCGACACCTGTTGAGGCAATAAGAGTAGTATTTATCATCTTCGGTTAAAGTCTGCTTGTAAACTTCCCGTCGTAATTGTGAAGGGATTGAATTATACCAACTCTTTATAACAATGCATTCGATTGTTCTGTAAGGACATGGCATTGCTATGTCTCTACTAAAATAAATCATGCTCATAAAGAATTGGTATTAGCAGAAATTAGCGATCGCACCTCTTCTAAAATTCCTTGAGAAATCTAACACATGGCAACAGATCCCCCCAACCTCATGAATTGGGGGGGCTAAGAAGGAACGCAAATAGCGACAGAATCAATCAATAGGATTAAGCCGTAAGTCCACATGGTTTTTTGGCAGAGAAATGAATAGGGGCAGGTTTTAAATTGAAACCCACCCCTACTTCCGATATATTTCGCCCAACAGCTGCTGCTACAGGTCTTAAGCTATGAACGAGATCCACCATATCTTCTAAGGAAAGCGCCTGACGAGCATCGGAAACAGATTTTTCGGGTTCTGGATGACACTCAATAATTAAGCCATCTGCACCACAAGCGATCGCTGCCTTTGCCAAAGGTGCTACCAATTCCCGCTTACCGACGGCATGAGACGGATCGACAATGACTGGCAAGTGGGTTATCTGCTTCAAAGCTGCTACCGCGCCTAAATCCAGCACATTGCGCGTATAGTTATCGAAGCTGCGAATACCCCGTTCGCACAGCACCACATCGGGATTGCCGTGGCTTAAAATATATTCCGCCGCCATGACAAATTCTTCAATCGTAGAAGCTAGACCGCGTTTGAGCAATATTGGCTTGCCAGCTTGACCCAAAGCTTTCAGCAAATCGAAGTTTTGCATATTACGGCTCCCAATTTGCAGCATATCCGCGTGAGTCGCAACAGCTTCTATTTGCCCAATTGACATCACTTCTGTGACGACGGGTATGCCATAACGCGATCGCACATCTGCCAAAATCTGGAGTCCTTCCACTCCCATTCCCTGGAACGCATAAGGAGAGGTACGGGGTTTGTAGACACCGCCACGCAGCGCCTGAACGGGCGCTGCGGCGAGTTGGCTAGCGACAGTTTCCATCTGTTCCAAGCTTTCCACTGTACAAGGCCCCCCGATGATCGCAAGTTCCGTCCCACCGATGGAAACTTGTTCGGAAAGTTTGACAGTAGTTTGGTGATTGGCGTGGGATTGCGAGGCGAGTTTGGCGTTAATCATGGTTTGAGTCTCCTTGAAGCTAAAAGATTTTTCTGACCCTTCCTTGCAGGAGGGAGTAGGGCGAGGGAGTTGACAAAAAAGCCCGGAACCTTTTCTAGTTCCGGGCTATAGACGATTCATTGGCATGACGCTATTTACCCGGAACTTGTGGGCCAAAAATAAAAGCCATAAAACCAGCTACTGAAATAGGTCATCACCATGAAAAGTTGCTCCTTAAAACAAAAAAACCGCAGATTTTACTCTGCGGTTCACCGGGCGGTTCCAATGCGGGCACTGGATTCACTGCCGGTGAACCGTCCTAAACCAATAAAAGTAAAAACTGCTGCTGAGCATAGGGGGAAGCGTCTAATTTGGTTTAATTTTGAGAATTTACTGCGTACCTGAGAATTTTGGCAAAAGCCAGTTTTTTCTAGGTCGCTATGGAACTTATCACTCTTTTATTTAAGTTTTATGCAATAAGTCTATTCATCCATGAACTTAGCAAAGGGATCAAATTGCGTCAAGACCCCTGCGAGGGTAAATCAAGCGACTAATCTTGAGGAAACGCCTGAATTAACACCACCGAACTGACTACCAGTAACCCTCCCAATATTTGTCTGCCTACGAGTTGCTCTCCTAGGAAAATGATTCCCAGCAGCACCGTCACCACGGGTTCGATGGTGGAGAGAATGGCAGCTCTGGAGGTTCCCAACCGCTGAATACCCGCGAACAGGGTAATGATGGGCAGCACCGTGGCGATCGCTGCCAACCCGGCGATTGTCCCTAGGGCGACAGTTGTTTGGGGGAAAATCAGCCCCCGCCCCAAACAAGCGGCTCCCATAAAAGAGAGGGCGGCTCCCAGAGACAGATAGGCGCTGGTTGTCACCGGAGAGAGCGATCGCACTAATCTCGCCCCAAAAGTCAAGTAAAGTGCGTACCAAACTCCCGATGCGATCGCCAGCCCTAACCCTAAAGGCTGCACGGTCGTTCCGCCCAAATCGGCAGTCAGCAAACAGCCGGTGAGGGCTAAACCGAGGGCAATCTTCCGGTAGGAGCCAGGGCGATCGCCTTCGATTACCCACGCCAAGACAGTGACAAAGGCAGGATAGGTGTAAAGCAACAAAGCAGCAACGCCAGCGCTGGTATAAGCGAGAGCGCCGAAGAACAGAGTTGCTTGAATCGCATACCCCACACCTCCCAAAAGGGTGGCAGCGATCGCATCTTGCGGTTTTAAGCGCCACTCGTCTCGCCACACTAGCCAAGACCAGAGTATCGCCGCTGCGCCTGTAAACCGCCAAGCCAGGGTGCTGGACAAATCTAACCCTTCCGCATAGGCAAGCTTGGCGAAGATCGCCAGCGTCGCAAAACCCGTTGCGGAGACGGCTATCAGAGCAACTCCCACTCGATTGGGGCGAGGCGCGGTTCTTCCTTCCTCTCGTTTGTCGTTTGGCATCGAGTCCTCCTGCTTCTACATCAGCATACGAGAAACGACAGGGTGCAATTGACAAGTTTCCAGATATTCTTACAGAGGTGAGAGATGCCCAATTTTCGATGACATCAAGCAGTGAAAGTATGACTCGTCTCAACCATCCAGGGGAGAACTCGTTGCTACTTTCCTACGTCTCATCGGGTGGGAAAATTCATCATGCTCTGCAATTTCAGCCACAATTCGCTATGTCAATCAAGAAAATTATTTCTTACGTCCTGCTAATTTTTGTACCCATTTCAATTGCTGCTGAATATTTAGGGTGGGGTTCGCTTGCCATTTTTATTACATCAGGGATCGCGATCGTCCCCCTAGCAATTTGGTTAAGCACTGCGACTGAAGAAGTTGCCGTCGTTACGGGGCCTTCGATTGGTGCATTGTTAAATGCAGTCTTTGGAAATGCAACCGAGCTAATTATTGCTTTAGCAGCTCTAAATGCTGGTTTAGTTGACATTGTTAAAGCAAGTATTACTGGAACAATTATCAGTAATTTACTCCTAGTCATGGGACTTTCCATGCTGTTAGGAGGACTGCGCTATAAAGAACAGGAATTCAAGCCGATTGTGGCGCGGGTGAATGGTTCGTCGATGACGCTGGCAGCGATCGCCCTTATTTTGCCTACGACGGTCATCAATACCTCAAATGGTGTTCCACTCGATGCAATTCGCAATCTCTCCCTCACAGTTGCCACTGTGTTAATCGTAGTTTATGCTCTGACGTTACTGTTTTCTTTAAAAACTCATAGCTATCTTTACGAGGTGGGATTAGTCGATTTAGACTCACCAAATTCAATGGGTTCTGAAGCTGAATCAACTGCCCACAAACCGAATCTTTGGCTCTGGATTGGTGTGTTAGTAGCCTCTACGGTTGCAGTTGCCTTTGAGTCAGAGATTTTTGTGGGAGTTGTGGAGGAAGCAACAAAGGGTCTGGGTTTGACTCCCTTATTTACAGGTGTTGTTCTGTTGCCTCTGGTTGGCGGTGCTGCCGAATATGTAACTGCGGTCAACGTTGCTCTCAAAAACAATATGGATTTATCTGTTTCTGTGGCGATGGGGTCTAGCTTATTAGTTGCCCTGCTGGTGGCTCCAATTTTAGTTTTGGTAGGAGTTGTCATTGGTCAACCAATGGATCTCAACTTCAATCCTTTTGAAGTGATTGCGGTAGCGATCGCTGTCACTGTTGCCAATCTTATCAGTCTAGACGGACGCTCTAACTGGTTAGAAGGCGTACTGCTCTTAGCAACCTACATCGTTTTGGGAGCAGCTTTTTACTTTCATCCCGCCTAATGGTTGTTTTTTGATAATTGGGAAAAAGTTTTGAGTTAAAGGACTTTCGCTCGCCTCAAAACTCAAAATTCAAAACTCTCATTACCAAATCCTTACGCCGAACGTCCGCTTTCTCCCTTCACCACCGCTGCTCCAATTAAATGCGCCAGACGTAATGCCTCTGGAACGTTGCCGCAGTCAGTCAGACGTTGCAGCACCGCAGCGGTTACGTCTGGCTCAGCACCGCACACTTGGAAAAAGAATGGCGGGAAGGTATAAATTCCACCAGCACGCTGCAAAAGCTTGAGCCGTCGCTCTGGCTGTGGCAAGTGGTGAATGGCTTGTTTGACAGCGGCTAGATCAGGCTGACGCCGCATCACGGCAACGCAGGGGAGTTCCAATCGCTCGGCAAGCTTAGGAAAGTCAATCACATTAAAACCGCCAAAAGCGATGCCGTCGAGCAGCACCAAGTGTAATTGCGGCAAGAACTTTTTACCGAGCAGTAGGTTACAAACGGTATCAGTTGCATTCCAGCCATCTTGCCGCACCTTTCCCCACACCATGCCCTCAAAGCGGGTGCCTGCACAAACGATCCCAGCGATGGAGGCACTACCACCCCTACGGCGTGCGAACGGCGCATCATCGAAGCCGATGACGCGAATTAGGCGATTGAGTCGGAGTAAAGATTCAAGATTCATCTCACACCAAAAAAGCGATCGCATCCGTGATTTTAAGCTAATTTTCCCTTTTAGAAGCGCTTAAAGTAGCATTTTTGAGCTTAAGAAACTAAGACATACTAATCGCCCTAAAAAAGCTTATTTCTGCCAATTTTCAGGAAAATATGTTTAATTCTAACTTGATCGCTCGTCTAACTCAGGTCTCTTAGTGGCATCCGAGGTACTAAAGTGCCCAAAAGCACCCGTAAAAGCTGAACCAGTCCGCTCTAAATAATGAGAAAATGTTAAGTTATCTATCATAAAAACTTGGTGGCAGAATTATGGCTCAAATTCAATTTTCCAGAGGGATCAACGAAGAAGTCATACCGGATGTAAAGCTAACCCGCTCTAAGAGTGGCGCTCATGGCACCGCTACGTTTTATTTTGAAAGTCCCAACGCCTTTAACACCGAAACCTCAGGGGAAATCACTGGGATGTACATGGTTGACGAGGAAGGAGAACTGTTGACGAGAGAAGTCAAGGGCGTATTTGTCAACGGTCAAGCAAAAGACCTCCAAGCAACTTACCTGATGAAGTCTCCTGAAGAATGGGATCGCTTCATGCGCTTCATGCAACGGTATGCAAAAGATCATGGTTTGGAACTTAGCCAGTCCTAAATAAAGAGCTAAGTGCTTGGGGCACAGGCAATACC
Organism: Trichocoleus sp. DQ-A1; assembly: GCF_039961955.1. Classification (NCBI taxonomy): domain Bacteria; kingdom Bacillati; phylum Cyanobacteriota; class Cyanophyceae; order Leptolyngbyales; family Trichocoleusaceae; genus Trichocoleus; species Trichocoleus sp. DQ-A1. The sequence continues at coordinate 203,284 of NZ_JAMPKE010000008.1, read as the reverse complement.
CATGCAATCCGGTTCGGATAAGCTCATTTGCCTACCAGTAACCTCCGGTAGAGACGCGAAATGGTGCGGCACTGCACTGCGTTAACGTGTCGCAGCACGAATGCACCATTTCGCTAATGCGTCTCTACACCCCTCCACTGAGCGGTTGAAACCGCACAGCGACAGCAAGCACACATGAAAACCTGCCGGGAGCAGGTTACAGAACCCTTGATTTTCGGTTGGTTCGCGCTTTTAGGACTTGGAATGCAATCGCCGCAAAATTCCATTCTGAGGGCTTGGTGCAAAATTTGAGTTAACCGAACAGTATTTGAATGCGCGTGCCCTTACCGAGAGCTAGCGAAATCAGGAGTCAAGATTCGTAGGAACGGTTAATCGGACAGCCGTGTGGCAGTAAGATATCCCAGAAAAGCCCGTTTTTAAAAACTCAAAACTCTTGAGGGAATAGCTTACCCATGACCAATCTGCCTCACCCAGACCCGGAGAGGATGACAGTGACTTGCGCTGTTATCACTGTTAGCGATACGCGATCGCCCGAAACCGACAAAAGCGGTCAATTGATTAAACAGTTACTCCGAGATGCCGGTCATGCGGTCTCAGAGTACGCCATTCTCAAAGATGAACCGAAGCAGATTCGGGCGCACCTGCAAGCACTCGCCCAACGCCCGGATCTGGATGCTTTGATCTTCAATGGAGGCACTGGCATCGCGCCGAGAGATACCACCTACGACGCTCTAGAAAGCTTGCTCTCAAAAATCTTGCCTGGATTTGGCGAATTGTTCCGGTTTCTCAGTTATCAAGAAATTGGCTCGCGGGCGATCGCATCTCGCGCCGTTGCCGGTGTCTATCAAACCAAATTGGTATTTTCCATCCCCGGTTCTACCAATGCCGTTAAACTTGCCATCCAACAGCTAATTTTGCCAGAACTTGTTCACTTAGTTAGCCAGTTACAGAAAAGTGAAGAGTGAGGTATAGCCCTCCATTCCTCACTCTTCAGCTCTCACTTCCTTTGCTCTTACCGGACGCTAATCGGTCGGGTCCGTTGAGGTTTATTGGGTTGGGCAAGGCGGGTGTTTTCCAAAGCTGCGATCGCGCGAGCATATTGGGGATCTTGCTGAGTTCCCACCAGTGATGGATTCGTCCCCAGACGCTTTCGCTGATCGTCGTTCAGGTCAATCTTGATATCCGGAGTCACCCCCTTGTGGCTGATATCCGTTCCTAGGGGCGTGTAGTAGTGGGCAATCGTGACCGCTAAACCCGAACCATCGGAGAGAGAATGTACCGACTGCACTAACGCTTTGCCAAAGGTTTGAGAGCCAATAATTGTGGCTCGACCATTATCCTTCAACGCACCTGAGAGAATCTCGCTGGCGCTTGCCGAGTTGCCATCTACCAGCACAGCCAAAGGCAACTGTGTCAGCGCCGTGCGATTTGTCGCAAATTCTTCGTTGTCTCCCTTGCGGTCTACGGTACGGACGATAGCACCTTTGTCCATCCACATCCGGGCAATTTCCACACTCGCGTGCAATAATCCACCCGGATTTCCCCGCAAATCCAATACAAAAGCATCTACTTTGTCGTTATTCAGGGATTGGATAGCGCGGCGCATCTGCTCTGCTGAGTGAGCGCTAAATTCATTCAGACGGATATAGCCAACGCGCAACTTGCCTTCCTGCTTGACCGACTGACGGACGGCTGCTATTTCAATCTGCGCTCTGGTCAATGTCACATCAAAGTCGCCTTTTCCGTCTCGTGACAGCTTAAGCTTTACTTTCGTCCCCACCTCACCCCGAATCAGGTTAGCGGCGGCTTCCACACTCATCCCTTTTGTGGCTTTGCCATCAATTGTCAAAATCTTGTCCCCAGTCTGAAGTCCCGCTCTCACTGCTGGGGAATTCTCAATGGGTTCTACGACGGTAAGAACCTGAGTCTTTTCGTTCAGTTCCAAGCGCAAACCGACGCCAGAGAGTTCGCCGGAAGTTTGACTGGTGAGGGCTTGGTACTGTTTAGGATCTAAAAAGCGGGTGTAGGGATCGCCTAAGGTTTCCAATGCTTCCCGAATCGCCTTGTAGGCATCTTCACGGGAATTATAGTTTTTGTTCAACAGCTGTTGCCGCTTTGCTTGCCAATCCACCTGATTAAAGGTGCCATCAACATACTCGCGGTTGACAATTTGCCATGCCTCATCGACAACTGATTTTGGACTTTCCTGTAGAGCAGCGCGAACGGAGGAGCCAAAGAAAGACAAAGCTGCTGTCGTAGCGATCGCTCCACCAAAGAGAGCAACATGGAGCAAGGAAAAGTTTTTTGGGGATGGATTCATGAACGGTGGCTCGAACGGGTGGGGTTTAATGTGTAGATACCGCGTGACGCCTGAAACGAACTATTTCTAAGATACTCAGGTTAATTAACCAGGCTGCATCAATTTTGTGCCAGTTCGCCCAGTGTCCTCCTTATTCGTCTCTGTAACAAGGATAACAGTCTAATTTAGCTAGACTCCCCTGCAAATTTTTGTCTACCTAAGTGTAATCGCCGCCAGAGTAAAAGAACAACAAAATCGCTTGGCTAGCTAAAGTAGTGTTAAGCATCGGCTAAATACCCTTCAAATTCTCAAAATGCCCGGAAAACGCAGAGGTAGTTCAACTGTGCGCGATCGCATCAACTTATCTAGGCGGGCTGGTTTCAGAAGATGGCGACAACTTCTAACACCAGGGATCGCTATCTTTAGCGTCATCTTGGGGACATGGTTATTAACCATTATGCTAACTTTGCGCTCTGCGGCGTCCGGTCCGGTAGATGCCTATTTGGTTTTAGGAGGTAGTATTCGTAGAGAAATATACGTAGCTCAGCTTGCAAAAGAATACCCGCAAAGCCGCATATTAATTTCTCAAGGTTCTCCCGAACCGTGCATTTTGCTAATTTTTCAACGGGAAAATGCTCCCATAGAGCGAGTTTGGTTAGAAAAGTGTGCAGACTCCACCTTTGGTAACTTCTACTATAGTGTGCCGATTCTACGCAAATGGGGAGTAAAAAAAGTCAAACTAATTACTTCCGGTACCCATCTACCACGAGCTAAGTGGCTAGCACAGATTCTCATGGGCGCTCAAGGCATTTGGGTAGAGCCAGAGATTGTTCCCGAACAAGGCATTCCTGGCAATCGAGAATCCTCTTTAAAGACAGGATTGGACGTATTTCGTAGTTTGTTGTGGGCAATGGTGAGTCAGGTTTATCAGCCTAAATGTTCAAAATTAATTCCCCTGAAGGATGTAGATATAAAAGATTGGCGTCAGCGGGGTTTTAAGTGCGAACACCAGGGGAATATTCAATAGCGAGTAGCGATCGCACTCTCTTACCCAGCAGTAACAAATGCGATCGCCGACTCATTTTTTAATAAACCGCAGTTTGAGCAGCCATCGCTCGAATGGTAGACAAGGGAATTTCATAGAAGTACCTTTGGCGAAATTGTTCTTCTTGAACTGCTGCGATAAATTGTTCGATGGCTGTCTCTGCTTTCGGTAATTGTCCGTTCCCTAAATCAGAATGAGCGGCATCTTCCTGGGAATGCCAAGTAATTTGAACCATCCAGTCGAGTTGTTTAACATGGAAGCCGAGATGAGAGATGGCTTCTAATCCGAGTTGGAGAGTGCGATCGCTAATTCCCAGCTTTTGGTGCAGTTGAGTATACGTCGCCTCTTGACCCGTGCGACTCAGATATTTGGCAATTCCTAACAGTTGCAGCCAGATTTGGCTGGGGGGAACGGGTTCTGGGGGAGGATAAGCGATCGCTAGTTGTTGATTTGCCTGAATCGCCCGTCTGAACCACACTTGCAGCTCATCCCAGCTACTGGGGCACTCTCGAACTGGCAGAACTGATAGCGCAGCAGTAGCAAGTGCGGACTCCTCACGACAGTCTAAAATCCAGTCTATCTGGTTCGGAGTGCCTAACTGCTGCGGCTGTTCTAAAGAACGCACGGCAATTATCCGCACTTCATAGTGAGGTCTAATCCCTTTATTAGGATTTTCGTAGCTATTAAAATCAAGCTCGACAATTGCATCGCATCTACCTTGAGGTAGTTCTTCCTTATAATGTCCCCACCAGATTCCTGAAAACCCAGTTTCGCAAGAGTCATCCCGAATTTTAAAAGTAGTTTTGATATATTGAACTTTTGCGCCTTTTAAGTCCTGAGTATTACTATTCCAACTATTTTCAAACCAGCAATTTTGAATGAGCAATTTTGGTGCTGGATTGCCCATTCCGCAGGGTTCTAATAGTTTCAGTTCCCAAAATAAATCTCTTCCTAATTCACTGACCGTACACACCAAATCTGCCTGCACAATCGGCGCTAAAGGTGTCCCATCTGGCGTGCCCACAGAAGCTCGCAATTGCTGGTTAACAGCTTCTGTAAACAGGGGAATCTTATCAACTGGGAGACTCAACCCAGCAGCGAAGGGATGACCGCCAAATCGATGTAAGAGGTGTTCTTGCGCTTTCACCAACTGGTAAAGATCGACTTGATTCACAGAACGGGCGGAACCGCGTGCTAAAGCGTTTTCACTCAAATCGCCCTCTGTACTCAACAAAATCGTAGGACGCCCTGTTTCCTGCGCCACTTGCCCCGCCACTAAACCCAAGACACCGACAGGCCATTGCGTATCGCAAAGAACAATCACGCTAGTCGTTGATAAGTCCAGCTGGCTTAATTTTTTATTAACTTCAGCGGCGACATCTTTTTGCAACGACTTGCGACGGGCATTGGCTAATTCTGTTTCTAATGCCAACTGCTGACAGCGCTTCTCATCGCGGCTGGTAAGTAACTCCACACAGAAGGAAGCATCGCCTTGAATGCGGCTAACAGCGTTAATTCTAGGGCCAAGACCGAAAGAAATGTCCGTTGGGCGATCGCCACTTTTCTGACACAATTCTAATAGACGAGCAACCCCAGGACGATTCCGCTTTTTAGTTTGCTGTTGCAGCACTGAAATTCCTCGCTGTGCCAGGTAGCGACAATCACCGCTTAACTGCACTAAATCGGCAATTAAACCAATTGCCACTAAATCCAATAAATCTTCTAACGGCTGTTGGGGAACATCCGGCAAAGTTTCATAAAGTGCTTCTACTAACTTATAGGCAACTGCCACACCCGAAAGGTGAAACATCGGATGATCTTTGGATAAATAGCGGGGGTTGATGATAGCTGTCAACGCTGGACGTTCCTCTGGCAGGGTGTGGTGATCCGTGACAATTACATCAATCCCTAGTTGATGGGCATATTCAATTTCCTTCAGATTTGTGCTGCCAGTGTCGCAAGTTACAATTAGCTTCGTTCCATCCTGGGCAAGGGCGTCAATTCCCCGTTCATTGAGTCCATGAGACTCCGTTAAACGATTGGGAATGTAATAAACTAGCTGCTGCTGGGTAAAAAACTGTCCCAGTCCATCCCAGAGAACCGATGTTGCGGTAATCCCATCAGCATCAAAATCCCCCCAAATGGAAACTTTTTCCCCAGTGTTACGGGCTTTTATTAATCGTTCTACAGCCCATTGCATTTCCTGCCCAAATTCAAAGGGACTTGCCGGGTGATACAACTGAGAATTTAAAAACCCCGACAATTGCTGAATATCGCGAATCCCCCGTTGCCACAACAGCTGTGCGGCATAATGTCCGGGTAATCCTGGGGCGTGGCGTCTGACTTCGTCAATAAATCCCGCCGGTGGTTCAACCGTTGACTGGATTTGCCATTGAAGTTGCTGCTGTGACATTTTTCTTTTTATCCCTCTTTCTGGCATCCTATCTCACAATAATTGCCTCGCGAAGAGATAGGGATGCTATAGATTGCAACTAAAAAACAAAATAGGATTGCAGATGTGTTGATCGAGAAATATGAATCTGACACCAGAATTTAGCCGGTATCAAAATGCTGCCATAGTGCTGATTAGACGCTGGGTACTAAGTTCCTAATCACGACAAATTGAACTGGGACTCTGATTTCTTGCGTAAGGGCATGGTACAGCCATGCCCTTACAGAACGTCAATAAGTGTAAGTTGTTTAATCCAGGTTCCTTCGCACCCTAAATCCTCAACTAATGAGGTAAAACCTGCTTTAATGCCTCTACAAGGCGATCCACGGTCTCTGGACGGCTGTTGAAGCCCATAAGACCCACACGCCAGACTTTACCTGCGAGTTCGCCCAGTCCGCCCCCAATTTCGATATTGTGTTCGTTGAGTAGCTGACGCGCGATCGCTTTGCCATCCACACCTTGTGGAATGCAAACCGTTGTCAGGGTTGGTAGGCGAAACTCTCGTTTAACGTGCATCGTCAGTCCTAAGTTTTCTAACCCTTCCCAGAGATACTCGACGTTCTTTTGATGGCGCGTCCAGCTATTTTCGATTCCTTCTTCTGCAATCAAACGCAACGCTTCCCGCAGAGCATAGTACAAGTTAATCGGGGCAGTGTGGTGATAGGTGCGTTCCTTGCCCCAATACTTACTCAACAACGTCATATCTAAATACCAGTTAGCCACCTTCGTGCCACGTTGTTGCAATTTCTCAATTGCACGGGGACTCATCGTAAACGGCGAAGCACCGGGAGGGCAACCTAACCCTTTTTGGCTACAGCTATAAGCTAAGTCAACTTTCCACTCATCCAGAAACAAGGGGACGCCCCCCAGACTGGTAACACTATCCACTAATAGCAGACAGTCAAATTCACGGCAGAGGTCGCCGACTCCTTCTAACGGCTGGCGTGCCCCCGTGGAGGTCTCGGCATGGACTAAAGCCAGAATCGCTGGGCGATGAGTTTCTAAGGCGGTTCGGAGTTCGTCTATGGGGAACACTTGCCCCCAAGGTTTGGTAATCGTTCGCACATCCGCACCATATCGTCCTGCCATATCCACGAGGCGGTTGCCAAAGTACCCGCTAACGCCGACTAGAACCACATCACCGGGTTCGGTGACGTTAGCAATGGTTGCTTCCATTGCTGCCGTTCCCGTCCCGCTGACTGCAATGGTGAGGGGGTTTTCTGTCTGCCAAACATAGCGCAGCAACATCTGGATTTCGTCCATCAGTGCCAGAAATGCTGGATCGAGGTGCCCCACCGGAGGGGTATTCATCGCCTGAAGGACAGCGGGATGGGCATTGGATGGGCCTGGACCCAGCAGCAAACGAGTCGGAATTTCTAGAGGGGCGAGTTGCAACCGAGTTGTGTTGTTAATTGAGGAGGTTAGGGTCATGATTGGTTCTAGGCTCGATCAAGCGAGGACTATTTTAGAGTCTAAAGGTTAGCTGAGTGCAAGTAACGCTACTGATATAGCAGTCTTAAATAATTCGTGAAGGCGAGATCCCGGACTTCTTTAAGAAGTCCGGGATCTGAAGGGTTGCCTCACAGCTCAAATGAATTGCGATAAATCATCTAAGAGACTATTTTTGAAGAAAATCTGAAAGCAGAAACTTAAGGACTTGCTGGTGTTTTTAAAGTAGTCCTAAGGCTTGAAGACTGCGCCGGGTGATTTCAATGCGATTGACGCCATCATTATCATTTCGCATATCCATATTTGTGGCAAAGAAATAAACATTTTTGTTCTGTTCCAGATATCCCACAAACCAGCCATTCCCAGGAGTCGTACTGTCCGTCCAGCCCGTCTTTCCGCGCAGCACATAGTCTGGAGTTTGTTCGCGCACCATAATATCTTTAACCAAATCTAAGCTGCGTTGGGAAAAGGGTAAGTCGTTGCGATAGAGACGTTGCAGGAACTCAATCTCTTGTTTGGGCGTAATTTTTAAAGGGCCATCTAACCAAAATCGATCGATTTGCTCAGATGTCCCAATTTGACGGTTTCCATAGCCGACTTGATTGATAAATTTCTGCATCCGTTCGTGCCCAATTTTCCGAGCCAAAACTTGGTAGAACCAAACCGTTGAGTCTTTAAAACCTTGGCGCAAGTTGGTGTCTCGGTTCCAAGCTGTGATGTTCCGTTGAATGCCGTCCCAGGTTAAAACAGTCACCTCATCTCGAATCACCCCTGTTTCCAATGCCACAAGCGCGTTGAAAATCTTGAAGGTTGAAGCGGGGAAGAATGCCGTTGAGTTTCGAGGCGCGTTATGTTCGTAGAATTGGTTTTTATTTTGGTCATAAACCACAATTGACCCTTCAATGCCCAGTTCTCGGAAAGAACGCCCTAGGTCTATCCCTTGAGTTGTAGTGATTTCCGAAGTTGGTTGAGGTGGCTGAGAGTTCGCAGCAGTGCCGAGGAAACCGCTAATGGTCAATAGCGCCACGAGGCTAGCAATGGCGATCGCGATCGCTAAGGGCACTTGCTTAATTCGATACATCAGGATTTTCCTTACATGATTTTCAAACCAGTCGTAATACAGGAATGGGTTTGGCAATTCCTGAAATCTAGTTAGGTATCTGGGTCTTGCTGGCAGCAAATTCAAGTATTGCGACTGTTCTGGAGATACCAGGTATTGAGCGCCAGTTGATGCACCTCGCGCCAGGGAAGGTTATTTGCCTTCGCTAATTCGGCACAATCTTCGTATTCTGGCTGCACATTCGCGATCGCTTTCTGGTTAGGATGCCCCGTCCAGGCAACCTTGACGCGAACGAAGCCATATTCTGTCAGAACCTGTTGAATTTCTCGCTGCAAAATCGAGCGTTGCTGTGTCTGACGCCGGATGCCGAGTGTCGTCGTTTCTCGGAATAAGATCGCTTCGCAAGCGGATATTTGTTCGGGATGGCAAATAACCGTCAGCAAAATGCCAGGACGAGACTTTTTCATCCCTATCGGTTGAGTGAAGACATCCACCGCACCGGCGTTAAACAGTGCCTCAAACACATAGCCGATGGCTTGGGGACTCAAGTCATCAATTTGGGTTTCCAGCACCGAAATTATTTCTAAACAGGGGCTTTCTGAAGGCTGAAGGAATCCCGACTCTTGTTGAGAAGCAAATCGCGTCTCCACACCCTCACCAATCCAGAGGCGCAGAATATTGGGAATCGGTAACTGACGGGAACCGGCACCATTTCCAACCCGCTGGATCGTCATGGGGGGTGGAGATCCAAAGCCGGTGGCAAGCGTACACGCGATCGCTGCTCCAGTCGGTGTCACCAGTTCCCGATCGATCCCATTACTATAAACTGGCACCTGGCGAGATTCCCACAACTTTAATACAGCCGGTACCGGCACCGCTAGCTGACCGTGAGCTGCTCTAACCATCCCGCCACCAGTGGGGAGTGCCGAACAGTATAGTTCGCCAATCCCCAACCAATCCAAGCCCAGACAAGTGCCGACAATATCTACAATGGCATCAGTCGCCCCGACTTCATGAAAATGAACTTCTTCTGGGGGAATGCCGTGAACCGCTCCTTCTGCGTCTGCCAGCCGTTGAAACACTGCCAAACTGGACGCTTGTACTCGTAACGGAAACTCTGCGGCTGCAATCAACTGGACAATTTCTGGCAAATGCCGCGTCGGGGAATGAGAATGAACCCGATCGCCATCGCCATCGTGATGCTGATGCTGATGCCCACCATTTTGCCGGTGATGTTCGTGGTGGTGATTTGAATCGGTGCGATCGCGATCGCTCAAATCTACGTGAAATTTAGTAGCTTGCTGACCGTTCCGGTGAACGTGTTCGGCTCGTAACTGGTATTCTTGGGAAATTCCCAGCCTCTTGAGCTTTTCTATCAAATAATCTAGGGGAACTCCCGCATCTACAAGTGCCCCCAGGCACATATCACCGGCAATTCCTGTTGGACATTCTAGATACGCTAGCTTGTTCATAAGGAGTAATCAGGAGTCAGGAAAAATTCTGGATTCTGAATTCTGTAGTCTCAGTTCTGGATTCTGCATTATGGCGACAATCTACAATATCCATCCTGATACACCGCAAACTCGTGGAATAGAACAAATAGTAGGTGCCCTAAGAGCAGGCGCTGTGATGCTATATCCCACTGATACTGTCTACGCGATTGGCTGTGACCTAAATGTCAAGTCAGCGGTGGAGCGTGTGAGGCTCCTTAAGCAGCTATCTAATGATAAGCCCCTGACGTTCCTGTGTCCGTCTCTGTCCAACATTGCCCAATATGCCATCGTCAGTGATGTCGCTTATCGGATTATGAGGAATTTAATTCCTGGGACTTACACGTTTCTGCTACCCGCCACCAAATTAGTGCCGAAACTGGTGATGAGTCCTAAGCGCAAAACGACGGGTATTCGGGTTCCGGAGCATACAGTGTGCCAGTCGCTGTTGCAGGCATTAGGCAATCCGATTATTTCCACCTCAGCTCACCTCGTGGATGAGAATGGCAACGCCCCAACCCTAGGGTTGGAGAAGGCAAAATTGTTTGACCAGCTAGACAAGCTAGTCGATCTGATTGTGGACATTGGCTCGGAACCAGGAGATGGGGTTTCCACAATTTTAGATTTGACAGATGAGGAACCTGTCATCGTCCGGCGCGGTCTGGGATGGGAGGCTGCAACGGCTTGGGCGACATCGGTCAGTTGATTTTAGATGAAAGATTAAAGATTAAAGATTGAGTTAAAGCTTTTACATCCAAAATCCCCAATCGCTAATCTAAAATCCCTTTGCGAACTAAAGACAATTAACTACAGCCTCGGCACTAGGGAATTCGGACGATAACCCTACCAGCAATCCACTTCCTGGATTGTCCACTCAACACCAGCTCCTACCGCTTTGCGACAACACTTGTGCGTCGATAGTTTGAGGGGCGCAAGCCCAGATACAGCAAGGGTTAGTGCTTCTTTTAGGTCAGATGGAATGGGGAGAGAGCGTAGAGATGACCCATAGTGAGCTGAGAGTAGTAACACACCCGCTGTCCGGTGTCTAACAATCAGCCCCTACAGTCTATATATAGAGAGTTGAGACGGTCAATCGCAGGCGCTGCCTGAAGGGAGACAAAACTTTTGAACCGTTCTCAGTGGCTCTTGTTGACTTTGAATACTGTCGCTACCAGGGGCTTTCACCATGACAACTATTAATTCTCTCAGCCAATCTTCTGAAAATCTATGCCACTCGACCGAGCAACTGTTGGGAATCGACGTGGAAACGATGACCGACCTGTTGTTAGAGGAATTGCGGACTGAAATCAAAACGACGTCATTGCACGTTCAGGCGATCGCTAACCGGATCGCTCTAGAGGTACAGCGGATTTGCAGCAAGAGTCCGCGCATCCAGACTTCTGGCGAGGTTCGCTCTTGGCAGTTAAATCTGGGACGGCATCGGTTGCAAAAGTGTCTGTCATACTACCGGCTGGGTTCTAAGCGGGGTCGGGTTGAACTGCATAGCAACCTCAGCGCGATGGTTTATCGCTATGTGGTGTCGCCCAACTCTCAGTTAGGTTTTCAAGCCCGCTACAACCTGATTGAGGACTTCTTGCAAGAGTTCTACGCCGAGTCAATCAAAGCTTTCCGGCGGGAAAACGAGCTGACAATAGACTACACTCCCCGCACTCAACTGGAACTGGCGGAGTATATGGCATTCAGCGAACAGTATGCCAAGCGTCGCATCAATTTACCGAATGGCACCAGCCAGCAGCTAATTGTGTTGAGGGCACAGGGGTTTGCTCGCCGCCAGCCTGCTGAGACGAGCATGGATATTGAGAAGGCGATTGAGTTTCCCAGAGGTGAAGATGCGGACACGCAAAGTCGGTCAGCGGCGATGCACCAGCTGCGATCGCAATTGGTTGCCGATACGATTGACCCGGCGGAAGCGGTATTGCGGGATCGCGTCGTTGCTGAACTGATGGAATACCTGCAAGCCCAAGGTCAAGAAGACTGTGTCAATTACCTGGTTTTAAAACTGCAAGACCTCTCCGCACCAGAGATTGACGAAATCCTGGGTTTAACCGCACGTCAGCGCGACTACTTACAACAGCGCTTTAAGTACCATGTGGAAAAATTCTCTCGTCAAAACAACTGGAAGCTCGTACATCAATGGTTGGGAGCCGATCTCGACCAAAAACTGGGACTCTCTTCTCAGCAGTGGGAAGCGTTTTGGAATCAACTTTCTCTGGAACAGCAGCAGCTGTTGCAGTTAAAACAAGCTCAAGTTAGCGAGCGGGAAATTGCTCAAACACTCGGATGCACGCCCAAACAGTTGCAAAAGCGCTGGACTCAAGTGCTGGAAATGGCTTGGAAAATCCGCAACCAAGGAGATTTATGACTAATGAGTTTCGAGTGTTGAGTTAAGAAAATTCTCTTAATTCAACACTCATCACTCATCACTTTTCTCTACCCCCACTGAAATTTCCCCGGAATGGAATAGGAACGGGAATCGAGCAAATGCTCCGCCTGACCCACTGCAACAACTTGTCCTGCTGCCAAGATTACTAAACGATCGGCGAGTTCCAGGGCATCGGCTCGTGAATGAGTCACCAGGACAACCGGCAAGTTGAATTGACGTTGAATGGCTTTCAACTCGGTTCGGAGGGTTGCTCTCAAATCATCATCGAGGGCGCTGAAAGGTTCATCAAGAAGCAGAATTTTAGGGTAGGGAGCTAAAGCCCGCGCGATCGCTACCCGTTGGGCTTGTCCGCCAGAAATTCGCTGCACGGGTTGATGTACCAGATCCTCAAGTTCTAACAAATTTACCAATTCATTAATGCGCTGCTGCCGCCGGTGCCGTTGCCAGCGGTTGAGAGCAAAGCCAATATTTTCCGCTACGTTCAAATGCCCAAATAAGGCGCAGTTTTGGAAGACATAACCGACATTTCGCCGGTGCGCTGGCAAGTTCAAACGCTCTTTAGTATCCAGGAAGATTGTTCCCGTCACTTCAATCCGGCCCCAGTCCGGACGCAACAACCCTGCGATCGCTTGTAATGTCGAACTCTTGCCACAGCCAGATGGCCCAAATAGAACGGTTAAGCCGCTAGAAACTTCAAACTGAATATTTAAATGAAACTGCCCGCCAATGGTCGCCGACTTAGGCAGAAAATTTTTGCCAAAGGCGACTTTCAGCATGGAATACACATCGAATGTCCCAACGCAATTCCTCTTTAGTTTTGTTAGGGTATATGTTAACAATTGTCAACGAACGCGCACAGCTACTCGGCGGTTATGGCGATCAATCTTGCTCAATCTTCTGCTTCACCCCAGCCACCAGCCCAGAATACAACAGCACTCAGGCAAGTCTTTGAGACGATTCAGGCTGATAGTTGTCCGCACTCCTATAACTTTCATATGCACACCGTCTACTCGGATGGTCGTTTGTCACCGAGTGCGTTGATGGAACAGGCGATCGCGATAGGTCTTAAAGGGCTGGCGATCACCGATCACCATACGATTGGCGGTTTCAAAGAGGCTCAATACTGGCTGCAAAACACCTACACGAATCCTGATTCCGCCCACTTACCCCACTTGTGGATCGGCACCGAAATCACCTCTAGCCTGCTGAACACAGAAGTCCACATCCTTTGCTATGCTTTCGATCCAGAACACTCTGCGATGAAGCAATATCTGAAAGGCTCTGCACCCAAGGGAAGCGATGCTGACGCTGCCAATGTGATTGCCGCCGTCCATCAGTCGGGTGGTTTTGCCGTCTTGGCTCATCCAGCCCGCTACCGCCTTCCTGCTGCAAAACTTATCCCTGCTGCCGCTGAGGCAGGCATTGACGGCGTTGAAACCTACTACGCCTACAACAACCCTAGCCCTTGGCAATCCAGTCCGAGGGAAACGAAAGAGGTGGAACAGCTCGCTGCCACCTATAGTTTGTTTAGCACCTGCGGCACCGATACCCACGGCTTAAATTTGCTTCAACGCCTGTAGACCACCTCACCTCCAATCCCTCTAGGCAAGCTCCAGAGCAGGGTGGTTTCATTTATTCAAAGAAAATTCTGTCACGTTGATTTTGGTTGGCGATAAGGGCTTTTTGATTGCCATGCCCCTACAAAATGTCGTAATTTTCGATACTTTCTTTGATTAGACCTCTTGCAAATTAGGCGCTAGCGCTATTGCTAAGTTCCCTGAAAATCAGAAAAATCAGGACGTGTGAATTGTGAAGTGTCCTGATGATGAACGATAAGATAGCGCCCATCCAAGGATTGCGCTCCACTTCAAACGTCGCTTTGGAGTGGAGCACAATCCTTTCAAAGCAATGGTGAACTTGCTCAAGCCCAACTAGAGAGCAACCCCGCAGTCTGGAGCCAAACCAAAGTTGGAAATTGAAGACCGGATTGTGCTCACCCTGGAGTACTGGCGAGAGGATCGAACCTACTTCCACATCGGCAACAGTTGCGGTATTAGCAAGTCAACCGTCTGCCGGATTGTTCACGCCATCGAAGACGCACTCATGCAATCGGGACGGTTTCGTTTACCGGGGAAGAAACACTTGGCACGTGGGTTTGGCAAACTTGAGGTCGTCGCGCTCAATGTGACGAAACTCCGATGGAGCGACCTCAACAACGGCAAGGACAGTTCTAGTCAGATAAGAAGAAACGGCATCCCCTCAAGTGTCAACTGATGATTGAGCTGCACGAGCGGACGCATCATTTGCATGTTCTTTGCTTTGGGAAGACAGGATGATTTCAAATTGTTTGCGGCAACTGGGGTTCACTTTCATCCCAGTGTTGAGAGCTTGCCGAACAAAGGCTATCCGGGCATCCAGAAGTTGCATGCCAACAGGTAAATTACATATTGCCAATGCATTCGGAACTTTGGTTGGACACTCAAGGCAAATGGGTGATGAGTATGCTGCTCAAATTACATCAGAGTATGAGTTGACAGAAAGCTTCGTAGATGACTGGTGGGAGTGAAAAACGTTGCCAGATCGCAAATTATTAGTTGCTAAAGATAAACTAACTCTGTATCTTCTTAAGAGAAACCCATTTGACTGCTTCTTCTATGGATTGAACTACTTTATAGTAATTCCTAGCACCAATTGAGCACAACACGCTTTTAATCTTTGCTCAACAGTTTATAATCGGTGAAAATGTAGGGAAATAAGGTGGCAAATAAATCAATTTTGCACCTTTTTCGTAATGAATTTTTCAGGACTTGCGTAAGTCCTGTCTTATTGAAGTCTGGTGAATAAGCAGGTAAGTACAGCAACTCACAGCCAGCTTCCTGAATCAGTTCAGGAGTTACGCAGTTGGAATGAGAACGAAACGGGGGTCAGCTAAATATGCACGAATGGCATCACGGACAATCGTCAATTTTGCCTCATACCAACTGATACCTGTAGCAAATCAATGCAACTCCAATCGCAAGAAAGCACGAATGGCTAAACCGACATGATTGCGTTGAGCAAGAGAAGAACGCACTTGCGCTCGTTCGGCTCCACAGCACTGTTTGAGTCCCGATGATACTCCTCAATCGCCCAACCAAACTCAGCCCATTGCAAGCGTTGAAGTTCGCTCAAGCCTTGGTGATTGGTCGCCCAGTAATCAATGTCACCGTCTGGGGTGACAATCTTGAAGACTTTGACGAAACCATATCCTTTGAGATGTACTCGGGTTCCGCTTGAGGCAATCTCAACGTTAGAGAGTGGGCGATTGCCTGTGTTATCAGCATTAACATGTCGATTTCGCTTGAGCCGAGTTAACCAAAGCCAACCGTATCCCCGAATCAACTGAAGCTGTTGTCGAGACTGCTGTACCAGCTATCAAATACCACACATTTTGGAGCAAAGCCTCGTTCCCTGGCTGTTGCTAGCATCGCTCGAAAATGGTCATTTTTGGTCGCACCATCAACACTCTTTTCGTAAAACCGATAGTCTAACGGGATGTGACGATCCCCCTCACTCCACAACAGCGTAATCAAGTTGATGCCCTGCACCACTCGCCCATGCTTGCCTGACCAGTGCCGTGTCACAAGTTCTATCTTCTGGGCATAAAACTTATCCAAGGTTGAATCATCGATCACTAGAATCCCCGTCTCTAAGCCCAGGGGCAGGTGGGCTTCTTGCCATAGGGCATCGGTTGATGGTTCTATTCGGTGCAATAACCGAGTAATTGCGTCATGGGCAGCAGCATCGGTTGATTCCGGTTGTACCCGTTCGGCTTCCAGGCAACTGTACGCTTTCTGCGTCGCGATCAGGAAGTTGATGTAGTCATACTCGTTGAACTTGGGTCGGTTCATCCTTTTGTTCTACCTCACCCACCTTTTTTTCTCAACTGCGTAACTCCTGTAATCCCTCTTTCGTTACTAGGGGGAGAGGATAATCAGGAAGAAAACCAGAAACAGTAAGTAACAGCAATGGTTACGCCACGTAGAGAAGCAGTAAATACAGTTGGCTTCATCGATAACTATTGTCAACACTATTATTCAATATTTGAGGATGTCAGGCATTTTGAAGCATTCAAGTATTTACACTTAGGGATGCTATCAGAAATCCCCCAAAAATCCTTGCCAAAAATAGCGAAAACAGTAGGGATAAAATCTAGTAAATCATTACATCATTTTTTGAGAGATGCACAGTGGGATACAAAAAAATTAAGACAAATGAGGCTGTGGTTAACAAAGATATTGATTGGGGAAAGAGAAATAATTTTATGTGTGGACGAAACCGGGGATAAGAAAAAGGGAAAAGCCACAGAATATGTAACTCGTCAATATATTGGGAATTTAGGTAAAACCGAAAATGGAATAGTGTCAGTAAACGCCTATGGGGTAGTAGAGGGAATTACTTATCCATTGCTCTTTCAAATATTTAAACCAAAAAACCGCCTGAAACCAGGAGATAAATATAAAAGCAAACCCCAAATAGCAATAGACATGATTCAAGAGTTAAGTGCTTATGTAAAATAAATTACACACAATAAAAAGTAGAATAAGCTAAAACAAAAGTCAAGAAAACAAGAGACTTATGAGATTTGTTAGAGATTTAAGCCGAGAAACTCAAAGGATTCTCAAAATAATTTATAAAGAAAGTAGACATCATCAAGTGAGACAGAGGGCGCACTGTATACTTTTAAGCTTTCAAGGCTTGACGATGAACGAATTAATAGCAATATTTAAAGTCAGCCGTAAAACCCTGTATAACTGGTTAACAGCCTGGGAAGATGAAAAGTTAGTAGGATTATATGAGCGAGCAGGAAGAGGTAGAAAGCCTAAACTGAAAGAAGAACAGAAAGAGCAAATAAGAGAGTGGGTCAAAGCCGAACCTAAAAACTTAAAGAAAATTTTAGGGCAGGTAGAACGATAATGGAATATTAGGATCAGCAAAGATACTCTAAAAAGAGTATTGAAAGAGTTTCAAATGACGTGGAAAAGACTGAAGCGGGGAGGAAGTGGAAGCCCGTGGGATTGGGAGTATGAAATCAAGTTGGAAAAACTGGAGTCCCTAAAAGAACAAGAGAAGCGCCAAGAAATAGATTTGAGATACTTAGATGAATCTGGATTTTGCCTAACGGGACTTAAACAAATTTCAAGGCTCTAAAGGGGCTGAAAAGCTTTCTGAGCAAGGAAAAGAGGTCGATGACCTAAAAACGCCTGAAACCCTTGTGAATACTAGATTTATGCATATTCGAGCTGAAAATATTTCTCTGTGTAGGTTTGAAGCCATTTTTGCCTTAGTTTTTGTCTAAGTCCCACTAACGCCTTATCTCCCGTATGGATGGCAGGAAAAAGGAGAAACAATTTTGGTAAAAAGTGGGAAAAGTCGAAGAATTAATGTCTTGGGAATACTCAACCGAAAAAATGAATTATACTGGGAAGTTTATTTAGGAAAAATGACGAGCGAGCGCTTGATTAGGTATTTAGATAAATTCAGCGAGCGGTTGGAAAAGAAAACTGTAGTCGTTATGGACCAATCCCCGGTTCACACAAGTGATGCGGTGATGAAGAAACTGGAAGAATGGGCCTCAAAGAACTTAGAGATATTTTGGCTCCCCCCTTATTCACCCGAACTCAACTTAATTGAAATCTTATGGAAGTTTATGAAATATGAATGGATAGAGATAGAGGCTTATCGGGACTGGAAAAGTTTAGTAAAGTATGTCAAAAATGTGCTAGAAAAAGTCGGAACCGAATATGTAATTAATTTTGCTTAATCACTTAACATTCCTGGGATGGAACGTTGCTTTTTGAAATTAATTCACCCCATGAATGATTTTTGCGCTTCTCCTGTCAGTTTCTCTATTGCTAGTTGAATCTCTTCCTGATTATCCTCTCCCCCTAGTAACAAAAGAGAGATAACAACTGCGCTGCAATATCACAATATTGACTGTTTGCGAGACAGATTGAAGCACCTTTCCCAAGCGAGCGGAATCTTTAACGCTGGTGTCTTTTAAGCCGTCTTATTACCATTATCAGTCTCACAAGCTCTCAAACTGCTGTCGAATAAAAAATTATTTGGCGTGGAATCAAATTAATGTCGTTAAACTTTTAAATCGATATACTTCTCTTCTCTCCTATGTCGTAGCGATAAAGGTTCTCTTGGGACAACAGCACTTTGGACTTATCGCTTAAGGCAACAAGATTTGCACAGAGCCTTTGTCACTGAGAAGTTTTTGCAACACAACCATAAAGTCTAAACTATTAAGAACCCTTAGACCAATAGGATGCGCCATGCCGACCTATCGCTCCAAAACCTCCACCCAGGGACGCAATATGGCCGGTGCCCGCGCGCTCTGGCGCGCCACCGGAATGCACACTGAGGATTTTGAGAAGCCAATCATTGCAGTTGCCAACTCTTTTACTCAATTCGTACCCGGTCACGTTCACTTGAAGGATCTGGGACAACTGGTATGCCGTGAGATTGAAGCTGCTGGTGGTGTCGCCAAGGAATTCAACACCATCGCCGTGGACGATGGCATCGCCATGGGTCATGACGGGATGCTCTACAGCCTGCCCTCGCGCGAGATCATTGCCGATTCAGTCGAGTACATGGTCAACGCCCATTGTGCCGATGCCCTGGTCTGCATTTCCAACTGTGACAAAATCACCCCCGGTATGTTGATGGCAGCCCTGCGTCTCAACATTCCTGCCGTATTTGTCTCTGGTGGCCCCATGGAAGCCGGCAAGACCAAGCTCTCGGAGCACAAACTAGACCTAGTGGACGCCATGGTGGTCGCTGCAAACGACAGTGTCAGGGACGAGGTGGTCGAGGAATATGAGCGTTCCGCCTGCCCGACCTGTGGCTCTTGCTCCGGCATGTTCACCGCCAACTCCATGAACTGTCTCACCGAAGCCATCGGGCTTTCCTTACCGGGTAACGGCACTGTGCTTGCAACCCATTTTGACCGGAAGGATTTGTTCCTCAACGCCGCGCGCACTATTGTCAGCATTACCCGCCGCTACTACGAGCAGGACGATGAATCAGTACTACCACGCTCTATCGCTAGTTTCAAAGCGTTCGAGAATGCCATGATGCTGGATATCGCGATGGGCGGCTCCACCAACACCATTCTGCACTTGCTGGCTGCTGCCCATGAAGCTGATGTCGATTTTACCTTGGCTGACATCGATCGCCTCTCGCGTAAGGTTCCCCAACTGTGCAAAGTGGCACCCAACACGCCCCAGTATCATATTGAGGATGTTCACCGCGCTGGCGGTATCCCTGGCATTCTTGGCGAACTAGATCGTGCCGGACTTCTCCACACAGACTTGCCGACAGTCCATAGTAAGACGCTCAAAGAAGCGCTCGATTGCTGGGATGTCATGCGTACCGATGACGAAACGGTTCATACCTTCTTCAAAGCTGGCCCTGCGGGAATTCCCACTCAGCAAGCGTTCAGTCAATCGACCCGCTGGCCCTCACTCGACCTAGACCGAGAAAACGGCTGTATCCGCAGCCTCAACAATGCCTACAGCACTCAGGGTGGACTGGCTGTGCTATATGGCAACCTGGCCGAGCGCGGCTGTATCGTGAAGACGGCAGGCGTAGACGAAAGCATTCTTGTGTTTGAAGGCAAGGCGCGCATTTATGAAAGCCAGGATGCTGCTGTCAAAGGAATTCTAGGTGATGAAGTGGAACCAGGCGACGTGTTGATCATTCGCTATGAAGGACCGCGCGGTGGGCCTGGGATGCAGGAAATGCTCTATCCGACCAGTTACCTTAAATCCAAGGGGCTGGGCAAGGTTTGTGCATTACTGACCGATGGTCGATTCTCAGGCGGGACTTCGGGCCTCTCAATTGGTCATGCCTCTCCAGAGGCAGCAGCAGGCGGCAACATTGCTCTGGTCAAGGACGGCGATCCGATCCAAATCGACATCCCCAATCGCCGCATTAATGTGGAGCTATCGGCGGAGGAATTAGCCAACCGTCGTGTGGCAATGGAAGCGAAGGGCAAAGATGCCTGGAAGCCTGCACAGCAGAGGCAGCGTCGGGTAAGTGCAGCGCTCAAGGCTTATGCACTGCTGGCGACTAGCGCGGATCAAGGCGCGGTACGAAACCTGGAAATGCTGGAGTAAAGAAATACGCAGACACAAAAACGGGGTTGTGTCTCTTGCAATAGGTCACTGGTAAGGGAGGTAAAGTTTATCTTACCTCCCCCCTACACCATACAAGCGTTTAAAGTCTTCTGA
The DNA here is from genome assembly GCF_039961955.1 of Trichocoleus sp. DQ-A1. Taxonomy (NCBI): domain Bacteria; kingdom Bacillati; phylum Cyanobacteriota; class Cyanophyceae; order Leptolyngbyales; family Trichocoleusaceae; genus Trichocoleus; species Trichocoleus sp. DQ-A1. The sequence goes on along the minus strand of NZ_JAMPKE010000008.1, from coordinate 182,806 downwards.
ATTCAGGCTCTTTACTTGCTCGTAGGTCATACATGCTACTCAACTCTAACCTGCTAGTCCCACGTATCTGGGACTTTTCCAAGAGGTCTAATGAGTCGAGGAGCGTGGAACGATACCTCTCATTGCCAATTCCAGATTACAATGAGAGGCTAACCAGAGGAGAGAGGATACAGTCACTCAGGCACAAGATGACCAATCAATAACTTCAAGAATAATGCTGGGATGAACCACTCTAACCCATGCGTAAAACCAACTTTGTAAAGTCCTATTGCAACAGCAATCAGATATAACCCTACAGCTAAGGGTCGCTTGAGGTTAAACGGGTACAGCTAACACAACCGCCGTCGCCAAGAGTAGACAAGCACTCACTGACGTGAAGGAGTTCCAGTCAAATCCTACACCCACGCGAAAAAGCCATGCCGCGAGTGCAATGTGGAGCAGGTGCGGCAGTATAAATGTAATGTGCTCAACTGAATTCACTTCGGGTCGGTGGTACCAACGCTTTGTTGTATCGGTTGCATTACAAACAGCACCGCCAATAATATCGAAGCCGATGATGGCTCCAACAGCAATTGGTAAGAACCCAAACCCCAGCAGCCAAAGCCGAAAGGCTGCCAAAGCTGCACCTACCAAGGCACTGGTAAGAATCAAGATATTTTCGGCGGGAGTAGCACCCGGTCCAATGAGCCGATCCCAAAGTCCAAGCAAACCACTACGAGTAGTAGGGAATTCGGAGCTATTAACCATGTTAATACAAAGTTAACTATCAATTGATGTCAAGTTTAGCTAATGATAAGGCTTAATGATAAGGCTTAACTTCCGGTTCGGCAGTGGATCGAAAGTCGAGACAGCGATCGCCTTCGCCTTCGGTACTGTTCGGGCGATCGCAACTGGTTGCTTTATGAAGTAGTAAACGGCGATGTCTCCTCTTTCCCAGGACTTACGCAACTGGCACATAGTCACAGAAAATGCGACTACTAATATAACATTTGTACCAAATCATAGAGAGTAGAAGAAGAATTAATAGAATGTTTTTCAAGGCGGGAAAGCACCTTGATGAGGAAATAAGTTTGAGTGCCAGTTGAGAGGCAGAATGAAGTTTACAAAACTCAAATATTGTCAGTATTTACTGAGCAGTCAAATTAATTATACAATTACCAATTTACCTGAGCATTTAGAAGCAATAACCCATGATAAAATTAATCGCTATCTTCTGTATGAAAAGTTAACACCCCGGTTACTTTGGAATAACGTTAAAGATGTAATTGAAATAGACGAAGATGCTTATTTAATTTTTGATGACACGGTTATTGATAAAAGATATTCAGAGGAAATTGAATTAACTCGTTGGCAATATAGGGGGAATGAACATGGCGTAATCCGAGGCATAGGATTAATAAGTTGTCTATATTTTAACCATTGAATTGGGAAATTCTGGGTAATTGATTATAGCAAGCGAAGCAAGGGTTAGGACACAATAGAAAGGAGTGAACAGGAGAAATAAATGCCAGCTCCCTACAGTTATGACTTGAGAATAAAAGTAATAGAGGCAATAGATGGAGGGATGGGAAAAAGCCAAGCTAGTAATCCCTCTTTTGTTACTAGGGGGAGAGGATAATCAGGAAGAAAACCAGAAACAGTAAGTAACAGCAATGGTTACGCCACGTAGAGAAGCAGTAAATACAGTTGGCTTCATCGATAACTATTGTCAACACTATTATTCAATATTTGAGGATGTCAGGCATTTTGAAGCATTCAAGTATTTACACTTAGGGATGCTATCAGAAATCCCCCAAAAATCCTTGCCAAAAATAGCGAAAACAGTAGGGATAAAATCTAGTAAATCATTACATCATTTTTTGAGAGATGCACAGTGGGATACAAAAAAATTAAGACAAATGAGGCTGTGGTTAACAAAGATATTGATTGGGGAAAGAGAAATAATTTTATGTGTGGACGAAACCGGGGATAAGAAAAAGGGAAAAGCCACAGAATATGTAACTCGTCAATATATTGGGAATTTAGGTAAAACCGAAAATGGAATAGTGTCAGTAAACGCCTATGGGGTAGTAGAGGGAATTACTTATCCATTGCTCTTTCAAATATTTAAACCAAAAAACCGCCTGAAACCAGGAGATAAATATAAAAGCAAACCCCAAATAGCAATAGACATGATTCAAGAGTTAAAAGAATGGGGATTTAAAATCAAGTTAGTTTTAGCAGATAGCCTTTACGGAGAAAGTGGAGATGTAATTAGCTGCATAGAGAAGTTACAAATGATGTTTATCGTCGCAATTCGCTCTAATCATGGAGTGTTGATACCGCCCGGAAGCCGAAAACGTGATAACCGATGGAAAGCTTATCAGCAAAAGCTTTCGCACCGCCCAACCGAAACTCGTTACCTGAGAGAAATTATTTTTGGCAAACGTCACCGCCGGAGATATTACCAAATTAGTAAGACGAATAATCCCGACCCAACCGGAGAGGAAAGTTGGTACATTATGACCAATTTATCAGTTGATTTGTCACCGAATGTAGCTGAGCTATATAGTTTACTAAACTGGATTGAATATGGTTTTAAGCAAGTTAAAAATGAACTGGGCTGGGCGGATTTTCGTCTAACTGACTATAAAAGTATTGAACGGTGGTGGGAAATCATTTTTTGCGCCTATCTTTTAGTCAGCATTCAAGCTGCTTCATTTCAATTTTCACCCCAATCAAGCCCAACATCTACATCATTAGTGCCAGACTCAAGCGACTCCAATATTTCTCAACATAGTCAACATCCTGATTGGGAGTCCGGTACGACCTGGAAGAGTGCATTGAATAACCTGAGATTAATTATTCAACCTTATATTTTCTACTGTTTGATTCAATCTTGGCTACAAGTATTTAACATTCCTGGGATGAAACATTGCTTTTTGAAATTAATTCACTTCATGAATGATTTTCGCGCTTCTCCTGTCAGTTTCTCTATTGCTAGTTGAATCTCTTCCTGATTATCCTCTCCCCCTAGTAACAAAAGAGGGATTATGCCCTTAAGTCTGGAAAAAGAACAGAAAGAGTGAGTTGGATTAGTGCAATAAGAGAGAAACAGTTGTTTGCTCCTCTGACTTTTGAAGGGTTATTTAATCGTCACTTATTTGAAGCTTGGCTAACCAACTGTTTAATTCCTCAATTGATTCCAGGAGACATCATTATAATTGATAATGCCACTTTTCATAAAGGTGAGACCCTGAAAAAACTAGTGGAAGCAGCAGAATGCGAAATCTGGGATTTGCCCGCTTATTCACCTGACTTAAATAAAATTGAAAATTGGTGGGCTGTGTTTAAGACATGGATGAAACAGAGCTTGTCAGAATTTGATACGGTCAGAAAATGTGTTGATTCTGCATTCAGGAATTGTCCTAATCTATTTGCGTAGTGCTATATCCAAAGGTTGCTCCTTGAAGACCTTCTAACTATTGATCGATTGTGGACATATTAGAGTAGTGGTCAATTTGGGTTTGGCATTCAGTACCAAATCTGGAAAGACATTGTCCAGAAAGTAGGAGAGGCATTTGGTGTGGGAGCATTCATCAATACTGTAGGGTGGCAGATGGAAAAAAATGAGATAGAACAGGGCTTTTCCATCAAGCGGCAGAATAATATTCCCTATACTCTAAGCGCACCGGCAGGGCATCTACGAACCCTATTTACTTTAGGAGGGGGAACTCGGAAGAGCCATCACTGGGAAGATTCACAATCTGACATGGGTCTTGGACGCGATAGTTATATCTGGTATGAATGGACGATTGGTTCATTTTTTGGTCCAGATATGGTGAAGTGCTTTCTCAAGCGAATTCAAGTGTGTGAGAAAACTCTAAATTAGGATTTCGGGGGGATAGTAAGCAGTGAAGCATGATTATTCCGATCCCAAGTTTCAGTCCCCTTGCAGGGATTATGACCGAGGAAACCCAAAACGAGGGGCACGTAGACATTGCAATAAGGAATCTGTTTCAGTCCCCTTGCGGGGATTAGGACTGCAGGGTGGTTTCATACAAACACAGAAAAAACTCAATCGAGTTGATTGGATAAAGCACGTTGTGCTTGAGGGATAGTTCGGAAACCAAGAAATCTGGCGATAGTAATGAAAAAGGTGTGCAAAATCACCCAATTTACTGGAGCATTCCCACCACGACGGGACGGGCAATCTTCGACAAATGTAACATCTTTGACCCATTGCAACCGATTTTCTATTCCCCAATGTCCTCGGCTATCGGCAAGCAACTGTTTGGCTTCCAGACACTGGCTAGAAATATAAAACTGACACTGATCTGCCATGCTGGCGCTCGCGGACACCAGAACGTTCAACAACAACAAAGGCTTTAAGTCCAGACCAGGTTGTTTAGATTTTTTCAGAAACCGGGAAAACCTTACACTCGCGCTGCACGACTTGAGAATGAATCTCTTCTACACTCGTAGCGCACGATAAGGGGATATCCTGCTGTAATTGAGGCGTGAGCCATTTTGTAAAGTGTCGGCTGATTTGCTTTTAATCCAATTAAGTAATCATTCCCACCAGAAATGATTTGCTGGGCGGTTTTTTTTGGCAGTGTAGAGCGTCGAGAGTGAAAACCACCTGTTGACCAATAAATTCCGACACCAATTGCTCAACGACAGCTATCTATGTCTCTAGCTGGTTGGACATTGGTTGTGTCCGCAGTACAATTCCACGTTGATGGCTGTAAACTGACATAACACTGATAAAGTTTTGGTATAACTCAGCATAATCTGTAAGCGTGCAACGGATGCTTTTTCCATCAATTGCTAGTCTTTCCCCAGAATTTGGCGGTACAAAAATTACGGTCCAGGTGTTAAATAGGTTCGTTAATGGATGAAAATCGAGTGTTTTGAGAACACGTCGGAATGTTGAGTAGGAAGGAAACTTGATTGTGTCTTCAAGGCTGAACAGTTGTATCAACCTTTGTCTGTGTACAACGGTAAAATCTTCAAGTGGTCGGTAGCCCCAATACCCACTCATAGCTCCCAGTAACATCAGTAGCAGTACCAACCACAATTCATGTCTGCGTCCGCGAATGTGTCGATAGTCTGGGATTTTTTGCAACTCCTCGATCAGATTCATCTTGTTTTCAACCGTAGATGTTTAGATACTCTTAATAAGTATTCTGATTTTTCTACCGCTGTATGAAACCACCCTGCTCTAGGCAAGCTCCAGAGGGAGCTGGAGCCGCTTGCAAAGCGCACTCCGGCAGATTTTATCTGACTTTTTTTAATCCAAGGCTAGCAATGGCATGACGGTAGACAGATCGGGAGAAACCCGTTGACTCAGATGGAGTTGATTCACTACCCTATGGAAGGAGTCACCCTGCTGCAAGCGATCGCGCATCTCTTCTACTTCACCCCAGGTTAAATCGCTCTCAACATAGGCTTTAGCCACTGCGATTACTAAGTCTGAGTATTCATTGCCCTCTGCTTTGGTCATCATATTGTGCTGAATATTCAGAGTTTGGTCAAAACGGTGATACCAGCACTTGGGTTGTTGGGGGAGTAAGGTTTTAAATAGAGCTTTATGTTCTTCGTCGCCGACTGCGCGATCGCTTTCACTCGACACAATCAACATGGGTGCGGCGTAACTCGTTTCCGCCCGCTCGAAGATATCTTTTCCCATGTCTAAAAACAGACGCAAGGATGGCATCAGAAAGCCGTCATAGCCAAAATGTGCGACTACCGGGTCAGTCTTCCACTCAAAGTAGATATTAAATACCCGCACCAACAAATCGACTACTTTATTGCTGCCACTCAAATAAGGGGCAAACAACAAAGCCCGATAAATTTGTACGGCGCGTTCTAGGGATAGCCAAGCTGCTAAAGTGCTGCCACCAGAAAGCCCTCCCACCACCACTTTTCTTCCCAAAGCTTGAGCTTGTTGTAGCCAGTAAATCCCAAACTGTTGATAAACTTCTTGTTCTTCGGGAAGCGGAGGAGGGTTATTGGCATCCCAATTGCCTGCAATCCCATGCCCGGGTAGCAAAGGAATCAAGACGTTGTAGCCTGCCTTATAAAAAGCTTCTCCTATCGGCACAAACTGTTCTGGAGTAGCAGTAAACCCATGAAAGAACAGACACACCTTGTCCGTAGGATTAGAGTAGAGAAAAAACCGAGAGCCGCAAGTTTCATCCATCAGCGGTAGCGCATCTTCACGGGCTTTTGTCTCTCGCACCAATGCTGCGGTAAAGGTGGAATAGTTAAACATTGTTATCTAAATCGTTTTTGCATGGGAAGCCCGAATTCAATGCGGCGCAGCACATCTATATCTATTTAGATTAACAGCCACCAGAACGCAGTGAATCCTTCATAAGGATATTCAAAAATGAAGTCATGTCTCAAGTGCGCGTTTTCTGAGTTAACCGAGTCAGTCCAATCAGCCACCTGAACAGGGGTAGGGTGCGGGGTAAGGGTTGAGGCGTGGGGAATGAAAAAGAACCAAAGCTGCTTTCCGATAAGATGTGGACTAGCTTCTGCTGTAAAAGATTGAGTGCCAAGTCGATTTCCTGGGCGCAGTGGCGATATCTGGATAAAGATTTGCCAACGGGATCGCGAATATCTAAGGAATTTTGTTCCCCGACAAATTCTTTGAGCGTGAAAGTCTTGTCGAGCGCCTCCGGATAGATCGCGATCGCAATATATTTATGAAACTTTGTCATCGTCAGCACTAAATCTGCCCATTTGACGAGTTCTGGCTTTAACCCTTGCGGTTCGCAGTCATATTGAATTCCGTACTCTGCCAATACCGTTAGAGCATGGGGCAAAACAGGTATCCCCTTAAATTTATAAAGTCCAGCTGAACGCACCTCAGTTTGGGCTAAGATTTCCTGCCTTTGCCTCAGTTCCCGAATCTTTTTCTGAAATAGCGCTTGTGCCATCGGGCTGCGACAGGTGTTGCCAGTACAAACAAATAGAACTCGCATACCAGAAGTGAGTGAAGCAATGATTTATTTTGGCGTTGCACAGAGAATGAATGATTTAGCGAAACGCAGGCACTTGTCGATGCTTTAAGTAATAGATCAATAATCGAATCGATGCTTTGAGCATCTCAATCGACTTGGAATAGCAAAACGTCTTGCGATGTAAGCGTGCCAAATAATGCCGTAAACGACTGTTTTCTCCTTCTACACGAGTCATGGCGGTCTTGCTCATCAAATGGTCGCCATCTTCAATTAAACACGGGTAGACGGGGTAGCCATCGGTAACGTACAAAAAGCAGCACCACCCACGAATCATCAACCACAACCGTTGAAAGGACGCCAGAGAAGGATCGCCGACCACCCACTTGAGAATTCCTGGGGCTTTGGAGTTTACGGCAATCCAAACCCAGACTTTGACTTTTTTGAGCCAACGAACGTTTGTAGTTCATCGACTTGAGCGGTTTCAGGAATCTCATAATCCTCATTCGGCAACGCCTGATTTGCCTGTTTTACCCAGTTGATAACGGTATTATGGTTGACACCTGTAACACGTTCAATTGCTCGGAACCCCATGCCATTGAGGTAAAGTTTCAAGCAGTGTTCTTTGACTTCCAAAGAATACCCTTGGTGCTGATGAGTTTCCCTAAATTGACGAGCGCAATCGCGACACAGATAACTTTGAGTTCCCTTGCGACGTCCGTTTTTGACGATTTGATTCGATTGACAGTATGAACATTGCATCATTCTCCTATTATGCAACGCCTTTATTTTGCTACGCTACGACCGATGGTGAACCCTTTCACCTTTTAAAATCCATTCGGCTGATTTTTACAAACGAATGGGTGGCACCCGCAGCTACAACTTTTGATTTAACAAATAGCTACGTATTGAATCACTTTCCGCTTCTATCTAAAGGAATATAATGTCACTTTTAGCCAAACAAAAGCCGCTCATTGCGGAGCGGCTTTTGTTTAGGTAAAATTAGCAAAAATTAAGCTATTTTTAAAGTTAGATTCCACTTTGAATAACCATCAGGACGGTAACACTGACGCTCATCAATACTAAAAGAATTGCTAGAGAAACTGATTGACCCAGATGTGGCGCTTGTGAAACTTTCATGTGGTTTTCTTTTAATTTCTGAATTGTATTAAATGAAGAATACCAGCAACCTTAAGGGATCAATGAGAAAAGCACAAGTTTCTTTAATAAACGCAACATTTCTTAAGAATCCCCAGTGCGATCGCTCTTAAAGACAAGCACAGATATAGATAAAAAAACACGTAAGAGAACGGGCTAAGCCCGTTCCCCTAAACGTTTTGAAAGCGAGGACAGTTATCGAGTCAAACCGTGTTCAAGGGCATAGCGCACTAACTCAGTGCGGCTATTTGTCCCTGTCTTGCTAAACAAGCGGCTGACATACTTCTCAACGTTGCGGACACTGGTTTCCAAGCGTCGGGCAATTTCTTTATTCATCAATCCTTCCGCAACCAAGTCTAAAACACTCTGCTCTCGTGGCGTTAAGTCTATGCGGATATGGGAAGGCGACTGGGGGATTCGATTTGTATCTTCTAACATCCCCCGGATGGCAGCAATCTGTTGCTTGATGTCCTCAATATCGTTACCGCCGGTGGTGCTAGTTGGGGCGGTACGACGTTCCAGTAAGTTTTTGACAATTGCCTCCAATTCCTCCGGATCGAAGGGTTTCGGAAGATACGCATCGCACCCCGCTTGATAGCCTTGGATGCGATCGCTTGTCATGCCTCTAGCCGTTAAAAATACTACAGGTAAATTTTTGAAGCGAGGATCTTCCCGCAGCTGCTTGAGGAATTGATACCCATCCACCTTGGGCATCATCACATCTGAAATCACTAAATCCGGCTGGTTCTTCTGCAACATCTGCCATGCGTCACTAGCATTACTGGCAACCTGAACGGTAAAACCACTGTCTTGCAGATATTCTTTGACTGCTTCGCGCAGTCCGGGTTCGTCGTCTACCAGTAACAATTTTCCTGTCATTTATCTTTCCTTGCCGCTACGTTTTTTTAATATAGGACTTACGCAGAGATCCCCCTTGTATCTCCCGATAAATTGGGGGACTTTTCCGGTTCCCCTAATTTATCGGGGGGTTATGTCGGTTCTAGGTTTCAAGCTTTCAGTGCGTAAGTCCTGTAACAGTATTTTCTTAACAGCTGTGTTCCTTTGCTGCTGTTTTTTTAAATGTAACGAACTTTTTGAACCTCTATTTGTTCGGACTTCTGGACTATCCAAATGCAACCATCAATAATATAATTGAACGCACTAAAATTGTCTATTTTTGTTTGACAGATGTGCTTTCCCTTACCTACTCGGTTAGCAGGAGAGAAAAGGATCGTCGCTGGATTTGCGAAGCCTAGAATTTCCAGATGCGTTAGCGATGGGGGTTTGATTTTCCTCCAGGTGGACGGATGGAGGGGGTGTGATCGCTACCGACTCCGTCTGTTTAGTAAAACAAGCGATCGCAGACCTTGATTAAAAATTAAAACTTGGCATTTTATTGAATAATTTCGACTTCCGTTCCTTTTTTCACAACTTGATATAACTCTTCAATATCTCGATTTTTTAAAGAAATACAGCCTAATGTCCAATTTGAGCGCTTTTCTATCAAAAAGTCTTGCTCATCAGGGACGCCGTGAATTCCTACCTGTCCCCCGATTGAATCAAGCCAATTTATTTTTCCGTTTCCCCTGGCTTTGATATGTTTTCTCCAAGAATCTTTAGTTGGGTAATCCAGCCAGAGAAACTTTGACCACGTAGGATGAGTATAGAGGTCTTTTATCTTGAATATGCCTTCTGGCGTGCTGCCATCCCCTTCTTTGAGCTTATCATCCACTGAGTTGAAGCCCAAAACCACTGGATAAGACTTCAGGGGCTTTTTATCGTAATAAACTGTCAGCCTGTACCTGGATTTCTCAATGAGTATAGAGACTTTATTCTTGTCTATTTCTGGAGAATCTACTAACTGTGTAAGCTGATGCGTATAGTTTAAAAGACCATTTCCTAGAACTTTAGGATGTAAATGATTTGAAAAAAGATTATCGGAACAATTATTCCAGCAAAAGACGTGCAGAAGATAGGGCAGCGGTACAGCATAACCCAGACGCATGAGTTGGATGTATAGGCAAAAAATTCCGGATAGGAGAACAGAAAAAATTAAAAACTGCCTTCTTCTATTCCCCTGTTTTTTGCTGCTGCCCATTGTGGATGTAGTTGGAGCGATTCAAACCTTTGGTGGACGCCCAGCTTGTGCGGTTTTAGACACCAAAGGATGATTGACAACGGCTATTTTAACTAACGGAGGACAAGACACAACAAAGCTAAAATGCCGTTAATCAGATAAAAGGCGGCAACCACTTGGGTTTCACTCCAGCCACTCAGTTCTAAATGGTGGTGAATCGGTGCCATCTTAAATAAACGCTTGCCGATCCCATCCGGGCCTTTGGTGGCTTTATAGTAGCCCACCTGCGCCATCACGGAGAGCGATTCCACGAAGAAAATACCGCTGAGGATAAACAGCGCCCAGAGATTGTTCGTCAGAAGTCCGACTGCTGTCAGTGCGCCTCCCAGCGCCATCGAACCCGTATCGCCCATAAAGACGCGGGCTTTGTTGCGGTTGTGAACCAAAAAGCCTAGGTAGCTGCCACTCATGCAGGCGCAAAAAATCATTAAACTTGGCGACACGGGAGCAACAATGGCACCGAGTCCCAAAAGAGCGATCGCGCCCGTTCCCGCTGCTAGTCCATCGACTCCATCCGTGAGGTTCGTCGCATTACTTTCCGCCACTAGCACAAATACTGCTAAGGGCCAGAACAGTAACCCCAAAGGAATCGCTAAACCAAAAGGCAAGGCAATCGTGGTGATACTGGCTGGTTGATGCCAGACTAGCCACAAAGAAAACAGAACACCCACCCCAATCTGCAAAATGAGTTTCATCCGGGGCGAGATGCCTTTATTCGACCGGCGTCTAATGACTTGCCAATCGTCAACCCAGCCAATTGCACCGTAGGCTAAAGTTACGATTGATACGGCAAGTACGGGAAAGAATCCTTGTATGCCTACAGCCAATCCAGACCACACCAAGGCGGCGATTACCCCGACAGGCACAAAAAACACCCCGCCCATTGTCGGAGTGCCTGCTTTTTGTAAATGCGCTTGGGGGCCATCCTCCCGAATAAATTGACCCGCTTTTAGGGCTTGCAGGAAGGGGACTGCCCAATATCCTAAAAGAGCTGTCACCAAGGCGCAAAGCCACAGGGGAAAGGTCATAGAGATGCCTACCGATGGGAAGACACCTGCTTGCAGATCGAATAATATCGTCCCTAGGGAAAGCCCAACTGCCAGTAACGCTAGCAGGCTAGTTCCTGAGGGGTTGAACGACCGACCAGAAAATAATTTAGCGTCCACAAATTTTTCGTTCACTTCTCACACCAGAATTCAGAATTTCAGAATCCAGAATTTACTCTGACGCCTGAGTGCTGAATTCTTTTCGTCTGACTAATCTTCGTCTACATCGATGATTTCATCATCGTCTTCGAGATCATCGTAAACATCATCCGGTGCCATCAGATCGGAGATTTCTGCATCACCATCGCGGAAACTATCTTCAGCTTGAACATCCCGCGCCAACAAGCGTCCTGTGGATTCCAGCCAGTCCAGAATCGATGGTTCTTGTTGTAACGGAATCAGACCAGCCAGCTGGTGACGAGGTTCTTCACGCAGAGACGGGTTGTACATATTTGACATATTTGAGGATTTCGGATTGGGAGCTAACTAGACATATTGAGTTTACCACTCCCAGAAACGCGATCGCTGGCGTGGAGATTATTGCGTGTCAAGGGAGTTGTTATCAAACTTATCAACTGGTCGCTGATGCCATCTGCGTATTGAACAAAAGTTAAGCTGGGGGTAGAGAAGTCACCCACAAAAGAGGTCTAGGAGGAAATGAGGAAAGCAGCACTGTTGGAAGCGATCGCTTCTCAAAATCGCGGACTGCTAGCAACCGAAACCGACAAAATAGCGATTCTCTCAGCGGTTGCTCGATTGGAAGACCTCAACCCTACTCCCCGTCCGGTTGAGGCGACTAACCTACTAGATGGCAATTGGCGACTACTTTATACCACCAGTCGCGGTTTATTAACGATTGACCAACTGCCATTGCTTAAACTTGGTCAAATCTATCAATGCATTCGAGCCAAAGACGCCAAAGTTTACAATATTGCTGAAGTTTATGGCTTACCCTATCTGGAAGGATTTGTTAGCGTTGCTGCTCGGTTTGAACCCGTTTCTGAACGTCGTGTGTTGGTAAAATTTGAGCGTTCTATTTCTGGTTTACAGCGTCTTATTAACTATCAGTCGCCTTCAGCATTTATTCGGCAAATTGAAAGCGGTCAACGATTCCCAGCTTTGGATTTCGGTATCGACAGCAGCAACCAGCAAGGTTGGTTGGATACTACTTATCTAGATGAGGATTTGCGAATAGGACGAGGCAATGAAGGGAGTGTGTTTGTGTTAACAAAAGCTTAGGTTAATGGCTAATAGGATGTCTGAGAGGTGTCAAAAGTTGCTTCGATCCCTCCTAGCCCCTGCGCTATCGCGCCGCTACGCTAGAAAAAAGGGGAGAGGATTTTTCAAAGTCTCCCTTTTTAAGGGGAATTTAGGGAGATTTCTACCGTTTAAGCGTCTCGAATATGACTTTCCAGACATCCTCTAATAGCTAATAGTAATTAACCATTAAGAAGAAAAAGTCCTGTAAGACAGGGATATACAGTCTTTTTTTTTACGAACCGCCAAGAACGCAAAGGACGCAAAGAAAAAGGGAGGAAGAAAAAATAAAAAGAATTTCACAAATTACTTATGATTGCTACAGATAAATGATATCTACTTAACTAAAAATCATTAGCCATTAGCAATTAATCAGATGAAATCAACACAAGAAGTTTTATTCCGCTTGTCCCAAGGACAACTGAATCTACTACAAACTTGTCCTCGAAAGTTTCAACAAATCTACCTGGATAAACTGAGTTCACCCACCAATCCAGAACAACTAGAACGGCAAAATTGGGGCAGTCGCTTTCACTTATTGATGCAGCAGCGAGAACTGGGATTGCCGGTAGAATCTTTGGTGCAAGAGGACGCCCAATTACATCGTTGGGTGACGGCATTGGTGGATGCAGCACCAGAAATCTTGATATCTAACCCGAAAACCTTCCGCCAAAGCGAACATTGTCGCACGCTGAATTTTCAGGGATATTTATTGACAGTTATCTATGATTTGTTCATTGAAGACACCCAATCTGCTCAAATTTTGGATTGGAAAACTTATCCTCAACCAAAAAATCGGCGTTGGTTAGAAAAAGATTGGCAGACTCGCTTGTATCTTTATGTTTTGGCAGAAACCAGCGATTATTTGCCAGAACAGATTTCTATGACTTACTGGTTTGTCCAGTCTCAGCCTCAACCAGAAAGCCTCAAATTTACTTATAATGCCGTTCAACACGAGCAAACGAAAAGGGATTTAACAGAACTGTTGACGCAGCTAACCGATTATTTGCAACGTTATCAGCAAGGAGAAGATTTCCCTCAAGTTCCAGAAACCGCTAATCGTTGCCCTGACTGTAATTTTGCGATTCGGTGTCAGCGCGATCGCAATTTTTCAAATACTTCGCATCTTACCAGTGAAGAAAATTTCTCTCATCAAGATTGGCTACCCAATTTAGCGAATATTCAGGAAGTTTCTCTGTAAAAAAATAAAAAATTAAAAGTTATGACAAATCCTGATAAGAACGAGCCTGCATCTAACTACTCTTCTATCTATATCCGCGACCTTGAAATTGACGATCTTGCCCCGGTTTACCACTTGGGAGAAGCTGTATTTACGAGCAATTTGTACCCTTATTTATATCGCACCTGGGATGAATGGGAGGTGATTGGACTTTACAATACCGATCCGGAATACTGTCTGGTTGCTGAAATCGACGAACAACTGGCAGGGTTCATTTTGGGAACCGTGATCAGCAAAGCATCCTGGACTTATGGATACATTATTTGGCTGGGTGTGAATCCAAATTTTCAGCGTCGAGGCGTCGGGGACAAGCTCGTTGACAAGCTGGTAGAACGGATGATTGAAGATGGGGTGCGGTTCATGCTGGTGGATACCGATCCCGCGAATGTCCCCGCCGTGAAGTTTTTTAGCCGCAAAGGTTTTGGCAATACTCGCCAGCACATTTTCTTGTCGATGAATTTGAGCAAGCACGAGTATTATGGCAGACTAATTGCCTACGAGCGCGAAAAAGCTGAGAGGGCTGCTTATAAACGAACGCGCCGCCGTCCTTCCACTCAAACCCAAGGAATTGCTAGCGAAGCAGCGACAAAAGTTATGGTGACTGACACTCCATCAACCCCTGTCGAACCTCCGAATTTCTCCGACCCCGAAAGTTAACCTTTTCTTTTTGATAACAATTTTCCTTAGCTACTGCTGCGGCTAAAGAAAATCGCCGCTAAGACTATCAAACCCAATAAGGCTAGGGGAACCCACAGATTGACAAGTTCGCTCATCTCAGTTGTTTTAATCTTGGCAATCAACTTAATTAATTAATATTTTTTATAAAAAATGGCTAAAATGTAAAGCGAAATTTATTTTTAAGGCAACCATGACATCAAAAGACACGGTGACATGGCTACAAGAGAGAACAGCGCTGGGTGTACTATCGGCAGAAGTATTAGAAGCGATCGCGCAACTTCTGGAAGAAAAAGTCGTACCAGCGCAAACGACCTTGGTGGCGGAGGAAACGCCCCCCGAAGGACTCTATATTCTCAAAGAAGGGCAACTAGAAGGCGATCGCGCTAACCAAACAGGTTTAGCCTGGGTGATTAGTTTTCTTCCCGGAGCCACCATTCACTTACAAGAGTTACTGTTAGACCAGCAGGCTCAAAGAACTATCAAGACACTCAGCGAATGCACGCTGTGGTTGATTCCCGCAGCGCAATTTCGCAAAATAGTCGCCCAATATCCCGAAATTACCCAAGCGTTCTCCCAGCAGTTAGCTCAAGAACTCGCTCAACTATCGTCTCAACTGAACTACGAACAAGAGCGTCAAACCGCCTTGCGCCCTTATCTAGTATCAAAGGCAAGACGCGGGGTGGTGGGAAAAAGCCGCTATGCAGTCCGGCTGCGCCAGCAAATCAAAGAGGCGGCTGAGGATCGGCGTCCAGTGTTGATTTTCGGGGAACCGGGACTAGAAAAAGACAATACCGCTGCTCTGGTTCACTTCGGTTCTTCCTATCGACGCGAACCGATTGTTAAAGTAGACTGTAGTGCGCTGCAAGCAAGTGGTGCAGAACTATTTGGTCGTGCTAGTGGCAAACCAGGGCTAATTGAATCCCTAGGGACAGGCACTTTAGTCCTCAACAACATTCAAGAACTTCCGCCAGAGTTAACGCCTAAGCTGGCTCAATTATTAGAAACTAATACGTACACCCCCCTCAGCCGTTCGGAAGATCCCCCCGCGCCCAGCCGCACGTGTCAAGCCCGGATTATGATGATTGCGGAAAAGCACCTGCCGACAATTGAGCGTCAAGTTGGTCATTTAATTAAAGTGCCGCCGCTGCGGGTGCGAAAAGCGGACATTGAAGACCAGGTAGAATACTACATTCGCCTGTTCTGTCGAGCCAAGGGCACTCGCAAACCCAAAGTCGCTCCAGAAGCTATACGCCGCTTACAAGCCTATGATTTCCCCGGCAACCTGAAAGAGTTGCAAAGTCTCGTAGAACGGGCACTCGTTCAATGTGCCGGTGTGAATCTGCTCACCGAAGAAGTATTCTGGTCAGCCGAAACCCATAAAAAGCGATTTCGCGTCAATCTTTTAAATGCCTATCCCGACTTGCGGCGATTTCTCCGCAGTTCTTGGTGGCCCGACCGAATTAACTACGGCTTTACTTTGGGTGCTTTTGCGCTTGTCGTCGCCCTATTATTTTTGGGTCCCCAGCATCGCTCCGAAAATGTAGCTCTAAACCTATTTTGGGCGTGGTGGTGGCCTTTGATATTGATCGGTTTTCCCTTTGTCGGACGCCTGTGGTGCGCTGTTTGTCCCTTCATGATTTATGGGGAAGTCACCCAAAAGCTTTCTCAGTGGCTTTTTCCCGGGCGATCGCTGAAGCGTTGGCCCCGACAATCTGCCGAGAAGTGGGGCGGATGGTTTTTGTTCGGGCTATTTGTCCTCATTTACCTGTGGGAAGAACTCTGGCATTTAGAAGATACTGCCTACCTATCCGCTTGTTTGCTGTTATTAATTACCGCTGGGGCAATGATTTTCTCCGCAATTTTTGAGCGGCGGTTTTGGTGTCGGTATCTATGTCCAATTGGCGGGATGAATGGGCTTTTTGCAAAACTATCGATGACTGAACTCAGAGCGCAACAGGGTACTTGTTCGGCGGAATGCACTACCTATCAATGCTACAAAGGTGGCCCTAAAAAAGGGGAAGGTTTAGAAACCAACGGGTGTCCGTTGTACTCTCACCCCGCTCAGTTGGAAGAGAACAAAGACTGCGTTTTGTGCATGACTTGTCTCAAAGCTTGTCCCCACCGTTCGGTCGAGTTAAATTTGCGCCCGCCTGGGATTGAATTGTGGACAACTCATGTGCCCCATGATTCGGAAGTGGCGCTGTTACTGTTGCTATTAGGAGGCGTCTATCTCCATCGGTTGCCGGAATTGCAATCAACTTTGGGATTGCATCTGGATTTAACCCAGTTTTGGCAACATTTCGGATTTTCCCTAGTCGCTTTAATCGTCCCTGCGACTGTGCCGTTTTTAGCTTATAGCGCCATCAAACTTTTGAAGGGTTCCGTAAAGCCTCGCTCGTTTATAGAGTTGGCTTATGGATATTTGCCGCTGGTGCTGGGGGCAAATTTAGCTCACTATTGGCGGCTGGGTTTAGGGGAAGCGGGACGCATTTTGCCGCTAACAATGGCAACTTTCGGTCTTAGCGGTGAAGGGTTGCCTGTGTTGGTCGCACACCCGGCTGTGATCGAGTTTTTGCAAGGCACAACGCTAATTTTCTCACTCCTGTTGACGATGCTATTAACCCAAAAAATCGCTCGTCAATCTTTCCGAGCGCTGTTGCCTCAACATCTGGGCGCGATCGCTCTATTTGTTAGTCTCTGGGCAATTATTGTGAGATAGTCGGCGCAGTAAATCACTCTTATCCCCGACTTCTTAGAGAAGTCGGGGATCTTATTTTGACGAATCATTTAGGATTCTTATATACGAAAGTTGCCACAAACTATGTAACTTGCAGTATTTTCAAAAACTTTTAACCCTATTCTCTTGTAATCGGTAACTCCAACCAATTACTTAATTCTTGTGCTAACCAATCAAGTTCTTGTGTTGTCAGATAGCCATAGAAGCGGGTTTCACTGTCTGTACTCAATGATTGCCCAATGCGATAGCTAGAACTGGCGTCTGTGTAGTTGACGGCTCCCTCTGTAGCCCAAATCTTTAACTCTGGCGGTACCTCCATAATGCCCGCTTCAGTATCTCGACGATACAGGCGCTTAACGTAGGTCAATTTATAGAGGCTACTGCGACTTGCCTGAAAAACCAGTTGCCGTATTTTCCACGCTCTTTGGGTTACCTTTATTGACTTGCGATCGATATAAATGTACGTGTTTGCCTTGCTGATGAAAAAAGCTTGCCACAGACTGGAAGAACCAACCGCTAGAAGAAGCAAGCTCACCAAGATTAAGGCTCCATTACCGCTAGGCAAAGAACCAATCAGTGCCATCAACGAAAAAATCGTAAAACAAAAAAGAAAGGAAATTGTACAACCCGATCCTCCATTAGAAGTTTCTGGAGGTAGGTATATCTCTAGGGTTTCTGCATCCTTGAGAAGAGAAACTTTACTATAATCCGGTTTTTGCAGGGTTAGAGGAGTTGATGTCGCTGATGCAACAGATTGGAGTTGGAGGAGGGAAGGCTGCTCCAAGGTAGCGAGAGCTGCTTGAGCTGAACTAAATCGCTGCTTGCGGTTGGGATGGGTCATTTGCTTGAGCCATTGCACAAAGCTGGGAACTAGATGCGGCACGGGTTCAAACTGAAGAAGCAAATCTTCTTGTAACAAATCTGCGGGGTGTCTCCCTGTCACCAAGTAGATTAATGTTGCGCCTAAACTATAGAGATCGGAGGCTGGAAAAGCACGTCCGCTAAATTGTTCGGGTGGCATATAACCATAGGTTCCGACAATCGTCATCGTCCCGATTTCTCGAACAGCCGTTTGCACAGAACCAAAATCAACTAAGTAGATATCTCCAACTTGATGAGCAGAGCGATCGCTCGTTAATAAAATATTGCTTGGTTTAATATCCCGATGAATCACCGGAGGATTGCCAGAGTGCAAGTAGCTCAATACATTCAGTAATGCTTTCGCAATTTGTTTTACCTCTTCTTCGCTAAATGTCCGTCCCCGCTTAATCCATTCCTGCAAGGACGTTGCAGGAATATAAGTTTGCACGAGTACAAATCCCTGACGATCGGGTAAGTGCAATTCAAAGGAATCGAGATAGCGGGGAATTGCCGGATGCGATAAAGATTTGAGGGTTTCTGCTTCTCGTTCAAACAGTTTTAAATCCTCCCAACGGAAGTCACTGTTAAAAGTGAGAATCTTAAGCACAACAAGTTCCTGGGTTTGTAAATCCTGCGCTAATAAGGTACGCCGTCCAGAATTGTGTCCCAATTGGCATTGAATGTGATAGCGATCGCGCAGTATCTGTTCTTCTCCTAGCATGGGAAATTATTGCTCCTGTGTGGTGATCAAGTTTTGCAGCAAGGCTATGTGAATTCCAAATGATGAGGATTCAACAAGGGTTTCATTTTTAACATTTCTGTTGTCTCTAAGGAGAATCGCACCGAATTTACGGTTGTTGACCAACCTGTTTCTCTTCAAAATCCCTTTCATCAATTTGCCTCGTTCGGGCGCTTCCGTGAGGTACAGGCTGTAGTGTCGCCCGATACTCCATCCACTCTACTCCCGCCTCTCTTTTAATTTCCTTAAAATCTAAGGGTTTGCTGAATTCCGAGAACGAAGGGTTCTGCAAAAACTTTTGTTTTTTTTGCTCCCAATCTATTCCCATACTGAACTTTAAGCGACAGTTACAAGGACTAATATTTACAATGTTCGTTTCTCGATTAGCCTGAACGTACACAAAACGGCGCGTCTTCCCAGAGACGCTATCTACAAGTTTTACAGCCGCATCGCGGGTCGTTCCATTAATAATTTTTAGCTTCCCAAATCCCTGCAAATCTTGAGGTGGGATAATATCAGTGCCGTTTGGAAGAGAAACAGGAGGACGGTTTGGGCTTGGTTTCCGTGCAGACTTTAAGGAGACTGGTACAGTAGATAGCTGCGTTCCTGGAGGTTGCGTTCTAGGGAGATAAATCATCATACCTAATAAGCTGGCAATAGATACTGCTGCTAAAACAATGCGTCTGGTCAAAAAAATTGCTGAAAATTGGTTGTAATTCCTCAGAAGAGTAGACCGACTGGGGATAGTTTTTGAAGAAAATGATGCTAATTTGAGTTTTTCTATCTGAGGAGTTCGACCGCATTTAGAACAAGTCATTTTGTTGCCTAAAGCGCGACCTTTACTGACATAAAGCATTCCACAATTGCAGTGCAAAATTTGCAACTTATTTTTCTGCATCGTTGGCTCCTTAGTTCTACTTTTCAACACCCGATAAACCATGAGTTGATGCTTCTCGGTTGAACACACAGCAAAGCGAGTTTTATATACAAGGCTGTGCGCTTGCAGAATATATCTTTGGAGCATCAGCACTTATGCAATAGATGAAGGACGCAAGGAAGACAAAAATGTCGAAATACTTGGGAATCGCAGGATAGGAGAGGTTTTACAAGATAGCTACCGATGAAATACGTTCATAACGAACGGATAAAGATTTTTCTTTGACTCCGGACTCTGGAATATTTTTGAGACAGTCACTTGTCGCTGGAATAGATAGCACTGTTTGTCGCTCAGATTTCTTGCAGGCGTTCGTTGCACTGGAAGGGAGTAGCGTGAAGCTGACTCCGAAGGCGTTCCCGTTCCCCGTAATGCTCGCGCAGAACCCCAAGGGTCGCGATCGCCTAATTGCGATCGCAAAATATCTATTCTTCTCCTAGCATGGGGAATTACTACTCCTATCTGGCGTAGCAGGTTATGCAACTAGTTAATTCAGAGGAATTACTGGCCTTTCTATTGTTCCGGTAGCTGCTGTTTTAATTTATATGGATTAATTTTATATATACCTTGTCCTATAGTAAATCAGAAAAGCTTTGCAGTATTTATTTAAGTTTAATAACCGTTGTATATTTGAAATTTATTCAACCCGAAAACTCAGCTAATTTCGTGTAATTGGTACATTTAACCACTCACTTAATTCATGGGCTATCCATTCTTTTTCTACATTTGATTTGATACTGCTACTAATTTTTATTTTTTGGTTTTCACCCCAAATTTCTAAAGTATCTGGATATTGCTCTCTGTCTTTATTAATAAATTCGCCTGGATTATAAATTAATTTAGTAATATTTTTTATTGCGAGAAAAGACTCAAACTCAAATCCTAACAACTCATGGGTGAAGTAAATCAGCTCTGATTCTATACGCAATCGTCGTTTACCCAATAAAGAGTCGATAAGTGAATATGGGAAACATACCCAAAAAATTAATATCCATAAACTTAGAAACATTAATGGTAGCCAGAAGAAGAGTAGGAACAATATAGTTACCAAACCCAGAGAAAAAAACTGAAAAGTTAAAAACAAGGTTAAACCCCAAATAATTGGAGTAAGAAAAAACATACTAGCCCCAGCTTTGAGTAAGTCAAAAAAGCCAAATGGAGGAATAAAAATTTCTATACTATGTATGTTTTTGGTTAATTTAATTTTACTTCCGAATGGCTTTTTAACACACTTACAAATGAGATTTAACCGTGGTTCATTAAGCGATTGTAGCGCCAGCTTTGCAGAATCCAGACGCTCTTCCAACCTTGGTTCCGTCATCTGCTGCAACCAGTTGGTAAAGCTTGGGGTAAGATTAGCTTTTTGCCTAAATTGAATGCGAAAATCCTTTTGTGGTAAATCTGCGGGATGGGTTCCGGTTACTAAATAAATTAAAGTAGCACCTAAACCATAAAGATCAGAACTAGCAACAGTGCGTCCGCCAAATTGTTCGGGTGGCATATAGCCATAGGTTCCTACTATAGTCATTGTTCCACCTTTGCTGTCAGAAATAGTTCGCACAGAGCCAAAATCGACTAAATAAACGTTACCAACACTATTACCAGACCTATCGGTTAATAAAATATTACTTGGCTTGATATCGCGATGAATGACAGGTGGGTTTTGTTCGTGCAAGTAAATCAAAATTTCTAAAATAGATAGAGCTATTTCTTTTACTTCTTCTTCAATGAAAGTTCGACCTGATTGTAAATATTGCTCTAGAGTTTTTGCAGGAATATAGGTTTGTACTAAAGCAAATCCTTTTAGGTTTTGTAAATTTACATCGAAGTAATTTAAATAACGAGGAATCGAGGGATGATTGAGTGTTTTTAGAGTTTCCGCTTCTCGCTCAAATAATTTAAGGTCATCCCATTCAAAATCACTACTTAATGATAGTAATTTAATAACTACTAATTCTGACGTACGCAAATCATGCGCTAGGAGGGTTTTTCGTCCGTTTTTTTTGCTTAACTCCTGCTGAATTTGATAGCGATCGCCTAATAATTTATTCACTAGCATAAGCAATATTACTCCTTAAACTTTTCTAACTTCGATTGAAACAAACAGAATATTTAATTAGCGATAGTTCTAGGGATTATTTAATTGTATTGAATACCTGTTCGCCCTAATTTATTTTTTTAAACTTGCTTATCTGCATATAAAATCGGCAAATCCAACCAAATGCTTAATTCTTTTGCCAGCCATTGCACTTCTTCTTTGGGTAAATTTATGCTAGCACCAGGAAATTTATACTTATAAATCCCAGCCCAAATTTCCAATTGTGCGCCCACAGTTACTGAATATCTATTACCGTGAGAATTTTCACGTTGGTCAACGTATTCGGAGAAATAAACCAATTTGACAATTTCCTCTCGCGGTGATTCTGGAGCTAAATAAAATTTCAAAAATCCAAACAACTCTTTAGTAAAAATAACTTTTTCCTGGTTTATATAAAGTGTTTTACTAATAAAGTACGATGAAAGGAAATATAAGTACACTAATAAAAATATTATAGGTAGCAGATAAGTCATATTGAATTCATCAAACAAAGCGTACAAGAACAGGGTTCCAATTCCTATAGCAAATGAAATAAAAATAAACGTTCCCAAAACTTCAAAAAAATCTAAGTGTTCTGGCGGCATGAAAATTTCTAGAAATTTGCTACTTTTTCTAAGTTGAATTGTCCTGATAAGTGGTCGATTGATAGCTACAAGATTGGGATTTTGATTCAAAGCTTGTAGAGCTTGGTATGCCGAATCAAAACGCTTTTCTAAGTTTGGTTCGCACACCCGCCGCAACCAGTTACTAAAAGTCAGACTAAGATTTGCTTTTTGCTCGAATTGAATGCGAAAATCTTTCTGTGGTAAATCTGTCGGATGGACACCTGTTAATAAATAAATTAACGTCGCACCTAAACTGTATAAATCTGAAGCGGGAACTGTACGCCCACCAAATTGCTCTGGAGGCATATATCCATAAGTTCCCACTACTGTGCGAGTTGCGCCTTCTTGGGCGGCGACAGTTTGCACTGAGCCAAAATCTACCAGATAAACTTTGCCAACACTATTACCAGACTTATCACCCAATAAAATATTACTGGGTTTAATATCTCGGTGAATCAATGGCGGATTTTGACGGTGTAGGTAAATTAAAATTTTTAAGATAGCGTTAGCGATTTCTTTAACTTCTATCTCAGTCAAAATCCGACCTGCTTTGACATGGTGTGACAAAGATTGTGCAGGAATATAACTTTGAACGAGAGCGAATCCTTTTAGCTCGGAAGCGTTTATCTCAAAATAGTCTAAGTAACGAGGAATAGCTGGATGTGACAAGTTTTTTAAAGCTTCTGCTTCCCGCTCAAACAGTTTGAGGTCATCCCACTCAAAATCACTGTTAAAAGTTAGTAACTTGACAACCACTAATTCTCCAGTCGCTTGTTCGCTACACAAAAGTGTCCTTCGACCAGCTTTCTTTCCTAATTCCTGGTGGATTTGGTAGTGCGCTCCTAAGATTTGACTATCCATTTGCTTACCTAATATTTTATCTTTTGTTATTTGTTACGTATTTGACGTTGCTACTACCCTCATACCCTTTGAGTCACGTTTATTGGACGAATGACAATTTATAGACAATGTTCCCTATACGTTAATGAACTGCTTGTATATATATCCCAGCGAGGAGAAGTTATGCAAAAGAGGGCAGAGAGTTTCAGCTACTGGATAATAATTAAGACTTTCTTGGTTTGGATATTGCACAGATTTGTCTAAAGTCGAATGTTTTGCAGTGTTACTCGGACTCTCCGATAAGGGTGAAAGCCGCCCATTGTTTAGGATTGGGATATTGTTTCATTGCTGTCAGCATTGCTTGACGGAGGGAAACCGCTTTGTCAGGATTTTGTTGTAAATTGCGATAAAATTCGGTCATCAAAAAGGCTGTAGAATTATCATTAACTGCCCACAGCGAGACCATGACGCTGGGAACTCCCGCAGAAATTAAAGAGCGAGATAAGCCAACCACGCCATCACCTGTAATGTCTCCGCGTCCCGTATCGCAAGCGCTGAGAACCACTAAATCGGCGCTTAGTTTCATGTCAAAGATTTCGCCTGCGGTAAGTAAGCCATCAACTACGTCGTCAGGTGTACCAGAAGGAGCAAGCGCGATCGCTCCCGGTACACCGAAGCCTTTAAAATTATGAAGTAAGCCGTGGGTAGCCAGATGGATGATGCGAGCTTTCTGCATGAGTTGCATCACCGCAGTTTTGGTGGCATTGCTACCTGTAAGTGCTTTGGTATTGAATAATTTAGCAATTTGAATTGCTTCTTTTTCTGCACCAGGCAGAGGCTCTAAGTTTGCCTCCAATTTCCCAATTTTAATTTTAGGCATGGTAGGATTACCAACAATTAATACATCCTGTAGAGACGCGTTAGCGAAGCGGCACGAAGTGCAATTTCGCGTCTCTACAATTCGTTTTTGCTTACGGGTTAAATCTAAGACTTGGATTGAAGGCACAGTGAGAATGGTATGTTTTTCAATTAAGTATTTGCCTTGCTCGTCTTGTAGTGCGGCGAAGGGGACGAGAAACAACGATTTTTGCGGGATGAAGATGACACGCGCATTAGGGTCTTTTGGGAGCAAGTCTGCAATGGGTGCAACGAGTAGTTTATGAAGTTGTTGTAAATTTTTGGTCGAGTTTTCGCCTTGGGGATTAATAACAGTTACATCAAAGATGTTACGACCTCTAACACCGATATCATCACGACTGTTGGTAACGAGAACTGATAAGGATTGATTCAGAGATTTAAGGTCTACTTTTTTAAAAGCAATTTTTCCCGTAGGTTTAATTATCCAAATGTAGAGTTTTTGTTGCCATTCTCTATTATCTTTTATTTTGAAGGCTTCATCAACAATCGAATACTGAACGAGTGTTGCGTTTTGTTCAGAAGCAACTTGCTTAAGTTCTTGAATTGTTGGAGGTTTTATATCGGGTAGATTGCTAGGGTTTTCTGCTAATTTAGAATCTAATAACTCTACCAAAGCACGACCGCGACTGCGCTCGGCAATTAAGAGTGCTTTGTCAAATTTATTTTGAGCAACCAAGGCTTGTTGCAGAAAGCTATAGGAACCAGATTGTTGTTCAAAAAAAGAGATTTTTTGGTCATCTCTTAATTGTCGCGCTCGTAGAGATTCCAGAATCTCAATAGCTGCAAATAAAGTGGTTTCGGCTTGAGCATATTTACCTTGAGTATTGTACACTCCCCCAATATTGTTGAGCGTCGCACTTTCCCCGGCTTTATCACCAATTTCAGTGCGAATGGCTAAAGCTTGTTGAAAATACTTCAACGCTTGCGGGTACTGTCCCCGCTTGTCATAAGCTGCCCCAATATTGTGGAGTGCCATCCCTTCTGCTGCCTTGTCACTCATTTCTTGAGCAATTGCTAAAGCTTGTTGAAAATACTTCAATGCTTGTGGGTACTGTCCCTGGTTGTGGTTAACGACCCCCATATTGTTGAGCGTTGTCCCTTCTTGTGCCTGATTACCAATTTCAGTGCGAATGGCTAAAGCTTGTTGAAAATACTTCAACGCTTGCGGGTATTGTCCCTGGTGGCGGTAAACTTCTCCAATATTGTGGAGGGTTGTCCCTTCTCCCACCTTGTTACCAATTTCTTGGGCAATTGCTAAGCCTTGTTGATAAGACTCCAAGGCTTGAGAGTCCTGTCCTTGGCGACCATAAACCACTCCCATATTGTTGAGGATTATCCCTTGCGTTACTTTGTTACCAATTTCTTGGACAATCGCTAAGGCTTGTTGATAAGACTCCAATGCTTGTGGGTACTGGCTCAGGTTGTCATACACTACTACCTTGTTACCAATTTCTTGGATAATCGCTAAGGCTTGCTGATAAGACTCCAAGGCTTGTGGGTACTGTCCTAGGTTGTCATAAACTACCCCCATGTTGGTGAGCGTCATACCTTCTGTTGTCTTGTCACCAATTTTTTTAGTAATCGCTAAGGCTTTTTGATAAGACTCCAATGCTTGTGAATACTGTCCCAGGGAGTTGTAAACTTGCCCAATACCGTTGAGCGTCTTACCTTCTGTTACCTTGTCACTCATTTCTTGAGCAATTGCTAAAGCTTGTTGAAAATACGCCAACGCTTGTGGGTACTGTCCTAAGTTGGCGTAAGCGAACCCAATATTGTGGAGGATTGTCCCTTCTCCCTGGCGATGGCCAATTGCTTTAAAAGTGATTAAAATCTGCTCAAACGTCTCTAACGCCTCTCGAAACTGTCCTTTATTTAACTGCTGAATACCTAATTGATACAGCCGTAACGCCTCATCATCGCGTTGTTCTGTTGTCTGCGCCTGCGCCAAAACCGTATTGCTTCCCCAAGTAAGCCCTACCACTTGTAACGGACAACTCAACGAGATGAGCAAGGTTGCAGTAACAACGCTAAGGCGACGCAGATGATAATTCATAGCAGAATTCTCTAGCAGTGGGTTAGCGAACTGCTTATATATATCTCCCATCTTGGGAGGTTATGTAAGAATTGACTCAACTTCTTCCCAAAGATTCCGAAGAGTGCGGTGTTCGTAAATATTTTGACAATTTCCTTGGCTCAGTTGAGGATGAAATTGCTCAACAGCCGTTTCAGATGCTTTTTTCTTTCCCCCTAAAATCCGTGAGTCGTTAATCGCTCACCTCAAAGGCGATTGACAAAGTAGCCATCTCTGAAGTGTTCATGGGTATGGCTTCTACAGCGATTCCACCGCGATCGCTACTCAAATCATCAAGTAAATCGCCCATCACCTCAACTGGCTCTTTTAACTCCAACGCTCCTCTATCTTGATTTAGTTCAGCGGCGAGAGATGCTAATGTCTTGACAGCTCTTTCTAGGGGTGAACGGCTGACAATTACCAGCGCTTCTCCTGTTCCGGTTGCGATCGCTCTCAATTTCATCTGTTGCGGGTCGCCAATTAGTTGCGTTTGATTGGGTCGTAATTTCATCGTCTCATTTGACGCAGGCCACTGATAGGGAAACACCACCACTAATCCCCCAGTCGAGTCAATCAGTAGAGTGGTCAGATAGAGGTCGCTAGACTCGTGATTGGTAACTCGAAACTGAAATAGTTTATTCACTGGTAACTTATTAGCATAAGTTTGTTCCAACTCCTGACGAGTGTTTCTACCTCGACTGGAAGTTCTAGCAAGGGTTTGATTGGGTTGTTCTACCAAGTTCATCGAAACTTCTACAGAAAGCTGCGAAGAATCGGCATTCAAAGTCTTTTTAATAATCCGAACTGCTAACAGAGATTTGAGTTTAGCTGCCAGACGCTCCACAGCTGCCGTTACCGTTTCCCCTGGTTCGCCAAAGGATTTCGGCACCAGTTCCAGTCCTTCGGTAAATAAACCAATACTGCCGACGGCTGGAAGATTTGCCCCTTGCTTTTGCAGTTTTTGCTGATAATCTGCCGTCATCCGACTGAAGATGTACTGCACCCCTCCCGGATAGGGGACATTTCCCGGTTGTGCAGGCACCGCTGCAATGCGATTAATCGCGGAGAGTTCCTGTTTAGCCGCGTTCGTCTCTCCTGCTAAAGACGGATCGAGACCAATGCTTAACTTCAAATCTGCTGGCACAACCCGACTTGCTTCTTGCAGCAGCGTCCCTGGTTTTAGAGATGTATTAGTTGCTTTGTCTACCAGTTTTGCTTCTCCCCTTAAGCCGCTACGAGGAGAGATTAATTGCAATTTTCCCGATGTTTGCCCTTTGTCATCGACAATTGCGAATGTGGCACCGGGTTGGAAAGCTTCTAGACTTTCAGAGTCTACTCCTCCCAACCACAAAGTTGCCTTATCGGCTTCTACTTTGGTAATTACGGCATCAGTCGGAGGGAGTTGTTTGTTGATGAAATAAACTGGTTTTTTGGGGTCGCCATCTGCTAAAGGAACTTGACTAGACAGCGAATTTATGCCAGTAGTGATTTGAGCGAGCGCGCTTCCCACCGTATCGTTTTTTTGCCAGAGATACTGCGTCATCAGGTAAGTAAACGCACCAGCAGAAAAGCCATCGAACTCAGCATCTAAAGCTTCTTCTTCTCGTTGAGCAGAGGCAAAAACAACCCCTTTGGCAACACCTGCACAGCGACGACGAGAGAGTTCGGCTTCGGACAGTTGCAGCCGTTCCATCCAGCCTTTTTGATAGGCGATTTCTTCAGGGCTGGGATTGAGTTTATCACCAGGTACGGAACGCACTCGAAAGTTACCACGAGTACCACCGCCAGAGTGACAACTATCTAGTACGACGGTGACATCTTCTGTGTTTAAAGCCGACATCAACAGAAACAAAGTGCGCCCCATGATGTCTGGTGCCAAATCTTTTTGCCCCTCATCGGCAACGACTAAAGTGCTATTAAATTCATCATTGAATGCCCGATTAGCACAACCTTGGATAGGATTTGGGTCGCGCAATCGAGAACCGTGACCGGAAAAATGGAAAACAACCACATCTCCCGGTTTAGCTTGTTTAATTAAGTGTTCTTCAAACGCTGCCAAAATATTGTTGCGAGTCGGCTGTTGAGTGGGAGATTGATTGCTCGTCAACTTGATAATATCACTGGGATTAAAACCAAAACGATGAACCAAGAGTTCTTCTTGCAAAGCGACATCAGTAACGCATCCTTCCAGATTTCTAAGAAAGCGATCGTTGGCTGGATAATCATTAATTCCCACTAAAAGAGCGAGCTTGCGCGGGGTATTTTGCGCCAGAACTTGAGCGTAACGATTTCCTTTGTTGATAATATCTAACTGGCTCAATCCCAAGGTAGTTATAGTTGAGCCAGCGAATTGTAAAAAATGACGGCGAGAAATACGGGACATTACTAATTCCTCCTAGTATCCTATTCGGGAATATTTAAGTAGGGGCGAAGTATACCCTTTGGGAAGAATATGCTTTTCCCTACACGTAAATTCTGATTACTCAACCGATGCTCCTACTCAGCTTCACCAATTAAGGTAAAAGCTGCCCAAGCTCTAGGATTATCGCGGTGTGTTTCCATCATCTTGAGCATTGCTTGGCGCAAGGATTGGGCTTTATCAAGTTTCTTTTGGTAAAGATTAGTATAAAACTCGGTCATTAATTCAGCCGTGGGAGCATCGGGGACAGCCCACAGGGAGACAACAACGCTGGGAGTACCGGCGATAAACAAAGAGCGGGATAGTCCAATTACCCCATCACCCGTGATGCGCCCGCGTCCGGTGTTGCAAGCACTCAGGACAACTAAATCTGCATTTAGTTTCAGATTAAGGATTTCTTCGGCAGTGAGTAGACCGCGATCGCTGCTAGTGGGTGCGAGTGCGATCGCGCTTTGCAATCCCTGGAAATCATCAAATAAGCCGTGGGTTGCCAGATGCACAATTCTAGCTTGAGATATTCGTGATAAAACAGCAGTTTTGGTGGCTGCATTGCCAGTAAGGGCGTTGGTGTTCAATAAAGGAGCAATCTCTTCGGCTTCTCGTTTTGCTCCTGGTAAGGAAGCTAGCTGTTGCGGCTTTTCTCCAATTTTAGGCGCTACGCTGGGCATGGTGGGATTTCCTATGATAATGGCATCTTTGGCGGATGCTTGCTTCACCTTTTCCCGTGAGGCGCGTGTTAGTTCTAGTACCTGAATTGAAGGTGCGGACAAAATTGTATGTTTTTCAATTAAGTATTTGCCATCTTTATCTTGCAGTGCGGCGAAGGGAACTACAAATAATTCACCTTGCGGGACAAAAATTACACGCTTATTTTGGTCGGTGGGCAGAAGGTCGGCGATGGGCGAAATTAATAGTTGATGAAGTTGCTGTAAGCTTTTGGCTGAGTTTTCTTGATTACCTGGATTTACAACTTCTGCTTTAAAAATACTGCGATCGTCTACTCCGATTGAGTCACGGCTAGAGCTAACAAGGTCTTTTAAAGAGGTATTTTTTTGCTGCAATGGTTTTAGATCAACTTTGCGGAAGGTTACTTCGCCTGTAGGTTTAATCACCCAAATGTAAAGGTCTGTTTGCTTGACTTGCGATTTATTTTGACTTTTAAAGTCATCATCAATAATTGAATATTGAACGAGAGTCGCATTTTGAGCTTTGGCAATTTGTGTAATTTGGGCAATATTTGGTGGTGGTGGGGAAGTAACGTTACCTCTAGTTTCTGAAGATAATCTCTTTACCAATAGCTCCACAAATGCTCTTGCACGCCCTCGTTCAGCAATTTCTAAAGCATCATTAATGTTATTTTGGGCAATAAAAACTTGTTGGAGTAGACGGTAGATACTAGCCTGGGTTTCAAAAATTGATACTTTATTGCTATCACTCAATCCTGACCGTAGAGACTCTAAAGCCTTAATTCCAGCAGTTAGGGTTTCTGTAGCTTCCGCTAGCTTCCCAGATTGATAGAGGTTACTACCCATATTTCTCAGAATTCGTCCTTCACCTGGATAATTCTCTATTTTCCTGGAAATAGTTAAAGCTTGTTGAAAAAGTTTCAGCGCTTGGGAATAATCACCTTGATTATCATAAGTTTTACCCATGTTGTTAATAGCTGTTTCTTCACCACCAAAGCTGCCAATTTTCCTATATATAACTAGAGATTGCTGATAAAAATCTAATGCTTGCGAATATTGACCTTGATATCTATAAAATTCGGCAATATTGTTGAGTAGCGCTGCTTCCAGACCAGTCACGCCAATTTTTCTAGCAATAATTAAAGCTTGCTGATACAAATTTAATGCTTTGGAATAGTCACCCTGGCTCATATAAACTGTTCCCATTGAATTCAGAACAAGAGCTTCTCCATTTTTGTTATTAATTTTTCTGCTTACATTCAAAGCTTGCTGATAAGTTTCCAGTGCTTGATTATATTGACCTAAATCATAATAGATAACTCCCAAGCTAAGGAGGGTTACTACTTCACCTTGAAAATCACCAACTTCTCTACGAATAACTAAGGCTTGCTCGTATAATTCCAATGCTTGAGAATATTGACCCAAACCATGATAAATCGTTCCAAGGTTACTAAGAGTTACCCCTTCGCCTTCGCGATCCTGAACTTTTCGACGAATAGATAAGGCTTGCTGAAAGAAATCTCGTGCTTGAGCATATTGATCTGAGCTTCTATAAACTGAGCCAATGTTGTTAAGTGCAGTTCCTTCGTTCCAGCGATCGCCGAGTTTTCTGAAAATCTCTAAACCTTGCCGATAAAATTTCAGGGCTTCTGGATATTGGCTGAGACTGCGATAAATTAACCCGATGTAGTTCACGGTTAATGCTTCGCCTTTGGTATCTTTTAGTTCCCCATAAATTAAGAGCGCTTCTTGAAAAGACTGTAATGCTTCCTGAAATTGGCTAGTCTTATACTGCTGATTACCTTGCTGATAAAGTTTATCTGCTTGCGCCTTCCTCTCCTCAACCGTCTGCGCCATCACCGCAGATCCACTAAATGTCACCGGAAAATTCAGCCAACAAGTCTGCAACCCAGTCAGTAGAACTGTGCTAGACGCAAGCAAGAAAAATCTTTTTAATTCCATAGCTGTAGGAGTGCGATCGCAGCGTTTAAGATATTGTCCGCTTACATATAATATCCTTGGGCAAGGGGTACTTATGTAAAAACCCAAGCCGTAGCCTATTGAGATGCAGAAACGTTTGGCTCATCTTCTGCACAGAAATCATGAGCTTGAAGAAGCGCGATCGCATTCCTTAATTCCGCTGAGGGATTTGGCACCGAATAGAGTTCCCGCAGCGCATCTGACCAGAGTTCGCGTTCGGCAAAATAGTAGACTTTCTCCATTGCCAAAGCCTCTGGTGATGGGTCTTTAAGCTGCTGTACGAGTGCTATTGAAATCAATTCGGCTGAAATGCGATCGCGTGTTTCCGGTTCCATCACTTGAAACATGACGCTGGTTTCAATTGGGTACGGCTCTGAAGCAGACAACTTCCATACATAAGACTGTCCAGGTTGCAATGGTTCCCCATCATAAACCGCCCTTGTCTCTCCTTTAATTGGTCGGTTCCAGAATGCCTCTTTATCCCCCTGACGAGATAGCTCAATTCGCGTTACCGTTCCACCTGGGATATTCCAGAGAAACAGAGGGCGATCGCTCCAAATCTCAAGGATTTCCCCTTGTTTTGAATACAGCGAATCTGCGTCTACCAGTTTAGCGGGAGCGATCGCGCAAATCGCTCCTCCTCTCCCGCCCCCTCCTTTCCTTTTACGACGTAATTTCTTCCAGATATCACCCCACGATAAAGCTAGATATGTCTCATTGCTTTCTGTTAGGACGGGATGCGGTTGTTGTCTGATTGCCGCTTGTAGAGGCACTGAGGAAGAAGTTGTAATCAAGGCAGATATTAACAAAATGGATTGGAGTTTTTTTAAGTTAAACATGAGACTTTTTCCTGAATGCTAAACGAATATAATTCCAAAACAAAACTGTTGGTAAAAACCAAGGTAATAACATCGCCGCCGATATATAGATTTGCAAGGAGGCGATGATATAAATGGTTGTAGCCGTTCCTAACTTTATTACCCAGCGTTGCCGTTGATGAAGATTATTCTGTAACATCAGCGTTACGCCTTTCCCCAGCAATCCTGAAAGTAAAATCATCCATAAATCGGGGATAGGTATCACCAATCGCCGCGTTAATAAATGATGAAGCATATAAGCATGAGCTTCACCGCCAGGAAAATTTTCCTCCTCCCAACCGCGCCAGAAACCGACAGCTAAAGGAATCGCATAATTATCTTCATTTTCTCCTTCTAACCCGGCTCCTTTATATCCACCTGGAGTAATCAACACCACTTCATTCTTAAAGGTGTCTGGTACTTTTCCTTTTCCTAGGCAATCTCCTAGTAACTTACAGGCAGAAATGCGTTCGTAGGCAGATTCGGGGGGAATAGAAAAGTCAATAATTGGATGCAACCACGCTTGAATAAAATTTTGAGAAAAGCGGGTAAGTGAATGAAGGCGAATTTCTTGTAAAAAAGCTATTTTCTGGCTGGGTTGGCTAATTTGATTTAAATAGTTAATCGCTGAGAAATTAAAATTCGTTCGAGCCTGCAAATTGGGTTGCGGTAAATTCAGTGGTAATTCTTGATTCAACACATACGCTATAGCTAAGAGATAAGCAAAAGGATACATCTGTGAACTTTTGGGTTCTGCTGGCAAAAGTTCAACATACCAAGGGAAGAACATGATATCCCCTTCCAAACTCCAATTGAGGTTAGCAATATCCTTGCTTACCCCTGACCTAGGAGTGGATTCTCCCTCTCCAGAACCAAATACCAACCAAGTATTTTTATTAACAATATTCTGTACAGATTCCTTGAGTTTTAAACTGTTATTTGGTTGTTTTTTATCATCTAAGATATAATCAATACCGACGGTTTTAGCTTCTAATTCAGAAACCCGATTCAACAGTAATGCTACATAACGATAATCGATAGGGTAAATTTGTTTAATTTTATCCGCATCAGCCTTTAAAGATTCCTCATCAATTTGGATAAGTCGCACGGGTGAACTTCCTTTGGCTGGCACTTGGAAGGTGACTTGGCGATAGAAGGCTTGAAGTAAAATGCGCGGTTCTAATAATAAGTTTTGTACGGGTGGCAATAAACTTAAAAACAGGATAGCGCCTAGCCAACAGGCTTCTTTTTTCGTTGGCAACCAGCGGTTTAGTGTGTCAAAAAAGCCAAAAGGTTTAATGCAAAACAGCTCGGCTTCTGGATGCCGAAATAGGGAGGGAACCAGGTAAGCAGAAGGGTAGGAAAGATGCTTTTCCTGTTGTTTAAGAAATAAACTTGCCTCCAGCAAAGCTGAATGAACATCCTTGTATTGAGTCAAACTGGCGAGAAACTGCACCAAAAATTCTTGTGCTACCTGATTGTGAATCGGTTCCCGCATTACTGCTACCTGGCTCAATCCCAAGTTAATCAAGGATTCCGCAATATTCATGCCACTACACGAGTTAAAAATTGCAAACTGAAGTCCCCGTTTTTTCGCCTGTTTCAGTGACTCTTCAATTTCCCGAATCGAGATTGAGGTGTGTGGTGCAATGCCTAATTCTCCACCCGTCAGGACAGTTTCATTACTGTGTCCGGCAAAAAATAAGATATCCCAACCTGGCTCAGATGCGATCGCTTTGAGGATCTCCATTTTCAGTGCATCAGCATCAAAAAATCGAGCCTCTATACTCTTAGGGATATTCAGTTCAGCTTTCCCCTGGTTCCGTTTCCAACCAATCAACTGGATATCTGCAACACGATCAAGCGATCGCAGTGCTTCTCGATCAGCTTCCAAATTCAAGCCAGTGTCATCCCCTAAAATCGCTAAAACCCTAGCTTTACGGCGAATCGGACGAACGGGTTCATTCAGAATATTCGCGGGAGTGCGAGCAATACGTATTTGTTGAGTAGCACCCAAATCCGTCCCAATTTCCCAAATTTCCCACGGTAATCGCGCCAGTTCTAGAGGAGTGCAAGTCAGGAACACCTCAACCGTATGATGTTCCGGTTTATGAGCCGCCTTGACAATCTCGCGGCGAATACTGACTAATTCAGGAGTGAGCAACCAGTGCTGAAATTCTTCCCCTAGCTGAACCTCTGCATTCACCAGTTCGCGATGTCGGTCAACTGGGAGAGTGCCTTTACCGCTGATGACCTTGTGCCCTCGTAGCCGCCTATAGTAGTTGAGATAGGCGCTTTGCCACTGTTCGTAACTCCTGGTCAGCGAGAGGGGATAATTCAGCTCTACAGAGAGTATTTTTCCTTTCCCCCAAGACAACTCAAAGTCGCAAACAGTGCCAACTTGCTTAACCCTAAGCTTAAAAACTATTCTATCCATCACTTAATTTTGGATTTTGGATTTTGCGGAGGTCGGAGTTGTCCTGCCTCTGATGATTTTCGAGGAGTTATAAAATAAATTCAAACGGCGGCAAAGTTTGAAATTCCCCAGTTTCTGAGGTAATGGTTGCGAGAAATTTATCTTGATAAGTCCCCGCCACTTGAGTAAAAATATAGTCCTCGTCCCCATCTAATTGCAGTGTATCTTCTGCCAAAACTTCCACGCGATCGCTTACTCGCAACGTCATCTCATCGTCAGGTTCATTTCCAGAAATCGCCTTCAATATCAGCAATAACGTCCAGCCATCATCATCCGGGAAAGACCAGGTAACAGCATACAGCCGCACCCGATTTCCTACGGTTAAGTCTCGGTAAGCACGACCCGTATTGGCTGGAATCTCTAACTGATTATTGCGACTAATTTCTATCAAAATTTCATCTAATTCTTGAGATGGGTTTTGTTCGTTTCTGCGAAGGGAGAATGATGCTGGCAACTCTCTTAGTGGCTCAGTTCCGCGCAAAGGAGACGGTGCTGGCAAGGCTTCCCAGGACAATTCTTGCATTACTTCATCCACTTGGTTGCGTAACCAGTTCCTGACATTTACCGCTTGCTGAGTCAAGATTTGGAGCAGCTCTGATAGATGATTGGTAACGGTTGCTGTATTCTCAGTTAGCGGCTGGTAGAGCCAATTAAGTAAATCCGGTGTCGTTAGGACTGTTGCTCCCTGCTCCCATGTCAAGACTTGCCACAAAGGACGGTTACGCAGTTGGGGTAATAATGTTAATAGGGTTGACTGCATTCGAGCTAGGGTATTCTGACGATTCGTTGGGATTTCAGGTAAAGGAATTGCTGATGGAATTAAACATTGCAAATAAAGCAATAGTTCATTAGGTTCGCGATTAAACCAAGCAACCGGAATCTGATAATTCCAATCAGATTCCGGTTCTAATTGTGGTAAATAATTCATCATTTGATCGTGACGCAGAAAACCTCTAATTGCTGCAACTTCCAATTCTTCCTCAATACCAATAAATACATAAAAATGAGCTGCAAATTCTGGTAAATCTACTGCGGCTCTAGGGATAGTGATTTCTTTATCGGTTAAGGTGATAGTAGGAATTAAACAAACTTTAAATTCGCCAATTCTCAAATTAAAAACGGCGTCAATTGCATTAGCATACTGAGGTTGTAAAACTGAAGAATGTTCTTTATCTAGATAAATCTCCGGTTCTCGTTTACGCAGCCATTCTTCAAAACTAAATAAACTTAAAGCTTGAAGATAAATTTGCCATTTTCGGTCTTCATTCCCTACTTGGTTGCTCAATTGTACAGCTTGGTCAAGCTGCTCCGATTCTAAGGGAATTGTTTCTGGCAATTCTTCAAGTTCGACCCAATCATCTGTCAAATCTGTTAAGTAATTCATGCTCGTTCTTCTTTCTGGCTATTCAGATGGTTACAAATAGTTGCCGCTAGTTGACTGTTCATCACTCGATTGTGTCCTATGTGAGATTCTTTTTTCGCCTTCTCAATCTCTGTAGAAATCTCTTTATCTAAAATGAATTGGACTTTTGACTCCAAATCTTGGAGCTGCACAGGATTAACGTAACATTGAGCTAACTTTAAAACGCAAGCTCTCAAGCACAATAAGGTTCGGCGTCCAATATCACTGCGTAAGTTTTTGAGTTCCAGCAGGCGACTTACTTGAGGCTGGTCTTTTAAGCCAAGTTGGGGAGCAATTTCTTTCATAGGAACTCCCTGACAGTGAAATAAATGAAGTGCCTTGAGGAAGTTTTGCGCTTTCTGATTTTTTTTTGATTGCAAATAGATAAAGCGAGCTTGAATAACCTGCTTGACAGACTGAGATAAACAGGTATTAAATTGCTGGTGATAACCTGCTAAGAACTCAGATTGCTCATTAGAATTATCCTCACAGGATGTTCTATTTATTTCCGCGGAATTTCTTGAATTATCTAACGGTAAGCCTTTGCGAGTCCGGAGGCGTTCGGCTCTGAGTAACTGCGCGAGTTCTTGCAATTCTCTTAAGATTTGTTCGGGAAATATTGTCCGAGTGGCTGACAATTGTTCAGCCATTTGACGCAATTGCGAGGCGGTTGGGTCTGGATATCGGCTTTTCTCTCCAGCCTTGCGGTGCTGCAAAAGTTGGGTGCGATAAATCTGATGGTAGCTATCAAGTAGCTGAAGTGCTTGGTTGATTTCTGCTGGTGTCCGGTCAAACTCTAATAAAACTCGCTGTAATCGTCCGGGGTTCATGTAACTCAGAATCATCCAGTCAGTTACTTGCTCAATTCCGTGTTCGAGTAAGAATCGTTTGAGGAAGCGATCGCTCTTTACCATCCTGACCGTCCAAGTCGATAATTTACTCTTATCCGGGTCAAAGGTTTGCAAAATTCGAGCGGTTACAGAAGGATAGTTTATCCGGCTTTCATCCAGTTCCTGACGTGGAGAACGCAAAGTGCTATCGAGTACCAACGGCAACAGATCCATACTGGTGAAATCATGGTTTTTGCCAAACTTCTGCTCTAGTTCTAAGCAAAATTCTTGAATTTGATGAGAGATAAAGCAGCGCAGACACACCTCAGCCATCTGACGGCGAGGGTCATCGTTCTGGAACCACTGCATGAGTTGGCGTTGAATTTCCCGGTCTGGCATATCCTCTCGGTCAGAGAGTTCGGGAAATTGAGTCAAGAAAAAGGCTTTTGCCAACTCAACTTCTTCAGTTCGGCACTTGCCGAAACTATCAATTCTCATCAACAGCCAGTATCTCGATGCCGTACCCATCGTTATTTCACTCAATTGTGCAAATGCAAAGCGACTCTGAAATTCCTCATCCTTGCCTCGCGTAAACCAGGATGCCGATCAAAGTCAATTGAGGCAAGTTCGGGGGAGCTGATTGAACGGCTAAAAACGATAAGGATAACTTTAAACAAAGCGAGTGACATCTTCAAGAAATTCCCGCTTTTCCCCAAACTTCACTCGGCTACTTTTCCATTCCTATCGCCACAAGTTGCTCAGACGTTCTACCTGCTGCGGCGGGTTTTAGCCAGCTTGCGACTAGCTCCGGCTTTGTTTTTCGAGCAAAAATGCGAATTGCATGGTAACTGACTTTTTCCCGCAGACGATAGACTTCCCTAGTCCGCAAATTCAAGGCGCGAGCGATCGCTTGTTGAGAATTGCCAGCGAGGTAAAGTTCCAGCCAAACCGCTGCTTCTCGACTGACATTTTCGGCTAAATAGTTGTAAAACTCCTGCTTTACGGTTGTCCGCAGAAACATTTGTTCTTCAATTGCTTGATTCTCTTGATACTCGGCAACTGCGTGGATATCGAGGAAACTCACCGGATTGTTTGTCTCGTGGGACACGACTTCCTCAGAAATCAGTCGCACCAGTTCACCATCGGGGATATGAGTCATCCCTCCCCGCCGGGAACGACGTAGATAGTTAAAAAATCTATAAACTAAAAGTGGCTGGTTGCGAATTGGTCTGAGACAGTATTCTTCGATGCTGCTCATCAGTAGAGAGTTGCCTAAGCGAGCGTCTGAAGTACATTTGCTAATCCAGGCAATTTGCTGTTGAATGTAGCGATCGCGATGCAATAATTCCTGAATGACTTCTTGCAACACATCGACAACCGTTGCCGAGCGATCGCGCGATAGCGCCACCCAAGTCCGAATTTTATTCTTCAGCAAGACTAAACTCCCCAGCCGAGTCGTCAAGTTGCAATAAGCACGCTCTGGTGCCACGTCTAAGTAGCGTTGCCGTAAAATGCGATAGCGATAATCCATCGCTTGCAAGGCAATTACCCTCTGAGTTGCGTTAAACGTTTCAAAACGCTCTCCGTCCTCTCCCACCAGCCACAGAGCAATACTTTCATGGGTTGCTGCGCTATAGCCAGGACAGTCAGATGCCAGCTGCTTCGCCACCTCAGTTGGAGACAGCACAACGGTTAGAAATTTTTTCATTTCAATAGCCGAGAGTGTGTGTTCTATTCGGCTATATCTTTAGTCAGGCTGAGGTTATGTATTTTTGATCCGGTTTCTCCGAAAGGATTCTCCCGGAGAAACTCTGACAGGGTACTATCACAATTCTCTATTCGATGCAGTACGGTTTAACCCCACCCTTGCCCTTCAACCTTTCCTTCACTTCAACTAGAGGGGTTCAATATTCTCCCCTCTCCGTGAACGGAGAGGGGCTGGGGGTGAGGTTCTGAGTGATATAGCACTCAAGTTAGAACCGCTATAGGGATACAAAAGCAAATAGGGGCAGGATTATCCCGCCCCTAGAATCATTGATTGAGTCTGGGGTTTATTTAATTCCAGAAGCTGCTAATCAATCGCATCAGCAGCCTTGTCT
This sequence comes from Trichocoleus sp. DQ-A1, assembly GCF_039961955.1. Lineage (NCBI taxonomy): Bacteria > Bacillati > Cyanobacteriota > Cyanophyceae > Leptolyngbyales > Trichocoleusaceae > Trichocoleus > Trichocoleus sp. DQ-A1. The sequence goes on along the minus strand of NZ_JAMPKE010000008.1, from coordinate 143,791 downwards.
GCTGCCCGCTTAGCACTCTCAATTACATTTCTGCCTGCATATTTACTATTTTCCTGGACATTGTCAGCTGCCTGCTGCGTTCCTTTACCCAGGTCTTTGGTTGCATCCTGAGTATTGCCCTTGAGATTTTCAATTCCCTGCTTTGTTCCCTTAGCGAAATCACTAGCCGATTTTTGCGCTTTGTCGCCAATTGCGTCGGTATTTTGCTTGACATTCTCACCGAACTGTTTAGCGTTTTCGCCCTTCTTATCCAGAATCCGCTTGGTGTTTGTACCTACGTCATCGGTCTCGTCAATTACGTGGCGCTCAGCATTGTCAATTAGGCCTTTTGCCTTAGCTGCTACGCCTGAGGTGTCTCTTCTGGGATCGGTATCGCTATAGTCGTTCATCCCACCTTTATACTCATTGGTTAAGGCACCTGTAGGAACGTCCTCCCTAATTTGGTCGGCGGTCTTCGCTTGTGCCCCACCATTACAAGCGGTGGTAACAAAAATGATCGTGGCGGACAAAAACACGGTCAGGATTTTGCCCAAGTTGATTTTTTTCAACCAATTAATTACGCTGTTCATCAAAAAAACTCCTTTTTCTGTACGAGTCAATGGTTGTTTTGGTTAGCATTGCAATCCGAGATTTTCGATTGACTGCCAATCGAAAATCTCAATTATTTGCTTATTTGTGCAAAGCAGGGTTGCTTTGCATTTCAGGTCTCTGACCGGCTTCATCTGATTTATCTTTGATGAAGCTGGAAGCCTCTTTGAACTCTTCACCGATACTTTCTAATATCTTGGCATTAGGATCGCTGCGATTGATTATAGGTTGACGACCTCCAGCTCCAGAGACTTCAAAATCCTCTGAAGTTTTTATGGGCAATTCTTTTTCCTTTGCTGCTCGACCTGCTGGTGTCTCAGCACCCGGGTAGAGGATTTCAGAATCGCTGGTAGCAATTAACTGATTGGACAGGATCTGCAAGTCAGCGCGATCGCGTGGATTCGCTGTTTTGCTGACGTTAGGATCGGTAGACATTTTGTAATTCGTGTAGCCATCTCCACCATTGCTGTGGGGATTGTTGTTCCCTCCCATTTGCACGGGGGGATTTTGTGGACGTGCCCCTAAAGAATCGCCATTGTTACAAGCGCTGGTAACAATTAGCAACGCGCCTGCCAAAAAAACGGTCAATATTTGACGTAACCGTAGTTTTTTAAAGAAAGCAGTTAAGTGTTTCACACACTACTCCCAAGATTTTTACGAACTGTCATAAACAATACAAAAGCTACAGTGTTCCTACCTCTAGCGCAGGTCACATTCTGGTTGCAACTAAAAGCAACCTCTCTCTAACCGTAGAGAGATTCCCAAAAAATAAGCAAAACTACGGTGATATTGGTTGGTTCGCGACCATGCCAGCTAAAAACATCGCTCAGCCTAGAACTTGGCTGATTTTTCTCAATCTTTCAGCATCAGATGGGTCTGGGCATCGCTGCCTCAAACGCGATCGCTGACATCAAACTTGCCTCACCATCAGGTAGCGGATCGTTATCCGTATCCCAGATGTGCCAAGCTTGGCTGGGAAATTGTTCGCGAATGTCTGCAAAGTGTAGAAACAGAAGAGCGATCGCTCCCTCTGGCAAAAGTTACAGACTCGCTACCGTTCTCACTTTGGTATTCTCATACTCTAGGATGAGGTATTTGCCTCAACTCGCTACCCAGTGTGAAAGGTCATGAAAAAAATTTGGTCATCCCTGAAGCCGTACTTGCGCTGGGTGATTCTCGGCGGGACGCTATTTTTTTTGGCAAAAGCTCTCAAAGACAATTGGCGGGAAGTCGCAGCCATCCGAATGACTGGTGCGGGATGGACAAATCTAGCGATCGCCTTTTTGATCACTTTACTGGCTCATACTTGGTCTGGATTCGTCTGGAGTTGGATTTTGCAATCGTTCCGGCAACCCGTTCAGCCTCGATGGGCGCTCCAAGTTTACCTGAAAACCAACCTTGCCAAATATTTACCAGGGAATGTCTGGCACTACTACGGGCGCATCGTGGCGGTGACATCCCACGGGGGTTCTTTCGGTGCCGCGACTCTCAGCGTGTTACTCGAACCCCTGCTGATGGCGGCTGCCGCTTTATTAGTTGCCTTAGCAGGTAGCCAGTTGGGTTGGGCAGGTGTCCCTCAGAATACCCAGACGAGAACCTTACAACTTCTGGGTCTGGGTGTGGTTTTGCTGGGCGTTCATCCCCGAATTTTGAACCCGTTGATGCAGTTGGCAAGTAAATTGAAGGGAAAGAAAGCAAGAGGTGCAGGGGCGCAGGGGCGTGGGGGAGAAGAAAATGCTATCTCTGCTTCAGCTTCTCAACCCCCCACAGAAGCGGCAGAAGCTTCTTTTCGACTTGAGCGCTATCCTCTATTTCCTTTGTTGGGAGAAATTGGCTTTTTGTTACTGCGTGGCGCGGGGTTTTTGTTTGCCATGCTAGCGCTGACACCAGTGAATCCCAATCAAATCCCAATGCTGCTGAGTGGGTTTAGTTTGTCATGGCTGTTGGGTTTGATTGTTCCCGGCGCACCTGGGGGAATCGGGGTATTTGAAGCGACAGCGATCGCTCTATTCGGTCAACATTTTTCTGCCGCCATTCTCCTCAGCGTCGTCGCCCTATTCCGCTTGGTGAGTATTTTAGCGGAAGCCGCCGCTGCTGGATTGGCAACTTTGAGCGAGCTGAAGGATAAATAGAACAGCTATCAACTTCAGTTGCCCCAACTTTTATTCTCCTCTCAATTCATGCTCCCCTCTCCGTTGACGGGGACAGGCTAGGAGTGGAGTGACGCTGTCCCGCTTTCAACTGGTAGCCAGAAAACTAATCCTCTGCGAGTCCTTGATCTGACATCGCCTCGGCGATCGCAGAAGTCGCAGCTTTGATATCGCTATCAAACTTTAGTTGAGAAAAAACTCGATACATCTCTGCCGTCCCGTTAGGCAGCTTCTTCGTGCCATTTCCGTTCATCTTGATCAAATTATATTGAACGTTTTCACCATAGATAGCAAAGGTTATATGAAATATTTCAAAGAAATTCACTACCCACTTGCAATCCTCTTCCGGATAGTGCATATAGTATTTGATTAGTTCAGCAATGCAAGTTTCTAAATGGGTGCGAACATTTTTACAAATTAATAAAATTTTCAGCAGTACGATTACTAAAGTCAAAGGATGCCCTTGCGACATCAATAAAATAAATAGAGGCGAAGGTTCCCGATGATTTTCAGTCGTTAAATATTCGATTACCCGATTACAGGTTCTTAACAACAGAGCATCATCCAGAGTCTCATCATGATGATTTTCATATACAACATCTAGCTTTTCTTCTAATTTTGTTTTCAAGACCTCTACAAATTTTCTGTTTTCCACAGAAAAAATTAAATACTTTTGTAGACTATGCTTAAAGTTTTTGTAGACAAGTCCTTGAGTTTGTTGAAGAAAAATATTTGCCAGATTTGTATAGCTAAATGGCCCCCGTTTCGCAACAATCGTCTTGATCAGACGCAGTACCTCATCCCCTAAACCAGTCGGGTTTTTAGGCAAAATTTCTCTAGGCATCGCCGACTGCGATCGCGTGGTATACATTGCTAGCTCAAACTTAAAGCGATCTTTCAGTTCTTGCGACAATGCTCTGGCGGCTTCCCGCTGTTCGACGGGGTTTGAGAGATTCGCATATTGAGGAACTAACAGATAAGAAGTATAACGATGGCTCCAATGGGTTGCTTCATGTTCTTCGTATCTAGCGGCAAATATCTTTAAATCTTGATAGTCTTGGCTTTTAATAAAATTTACAAGCCAAAGTCTCAACTTACTTAAACTTGGAGACAAGGTTGACTTGCTAATATTTAAATCGCTAAATACTAAAACTAATTCTTTAATTGCTTTATAGCTTCGCGTCGTTTCCCAATTATTGATGAGGATATAACAAGAGCGCTTTAGGGTGTTCTTAAATTCTTCTTCATCATTCGCAAAGATAATGTCTGAAAGCGCTTTGATCGCGTTGGTATTAACAGCATTAGGACTGTAATAAATAAATAACTGCTTAAATTCTTGCAGAACGGCTTCTGGAGGCCATTGCTGAACAATGTCCACCAAAAAACGATAGATCATATCTCGGTCTGGCTGGTTGGAAATGACACGAAACTCGGCCTGATATCCATCTGATAGAATGTCCCTGACCATTCCATTAATTAGGACTATTGAGTCCTTCCTTAGAGTGTGAAGAGCGAAAGTAGATGGCACCCAGCGTCAATGCTAATTGCAGTGTATAGTACTTGACTTGACTGCCCATAGCAATCCTTGAAAATACATACGCTTGGGGAACTTGCTCTCAACCGCTAAGGATCTTCTGATTCAGACCGGAGACGGTTAATTTGTTCTTGCAATTCCTCAATTTGACGCTGTAGCGCATCCACCTCATTAACGGCTGTTTCTGATGGGACATTCACCGCGCCCTGTGCAGAGGAACGTTGGTAATTGCCCCGGCGAATGTGACGATATTCCTCTGAGTTTGCCCACTCCTGCAAGTGGTGAAGGCGATCGACCGTAAAGGGATGGGTCGTAAACCAACCTTGAGTAAAGTTATTGTAAAGTAAGAACTTGTAGACTTGATTCAACCCGTCTTCGTCCAATTCCTGATATTTTTGCGATTGACGAATAAATTCATCTAAATTTACTTCATTGGCATAACGGGCGCTGCCACCAGCAAATTTCATCATTAAGTGCATCACCGGATTCAGGTCGTCTGTCACCAGGAAAGCGGCTCGATCTGCTGATAATTCGGCTTTACGGCTCCATTCAATAAATGCCAAAACCAAGCCGGTACTGACCAAAGTGCTGAAGCCAAAGGTCGCGTTCCCGATAAAATTGACAGCTTGCAAAGCCCAAACCGCCATCTGACGTAGGGTCGTGTGACCGCATTTAATATGTCCTAATTCATGTGCAATGACTGCCCGAAGTTCCGCTTCGTTGAGCAGGTCTAAAAGTCCAGAGTTCAGGATCACATAAGGGCGTTCTTGTCCGAGGGCGCTGGCATTAACCCAAGGCGCTTGGGAAACGAAAAGCGTTGGTTCTGGGTAAACGTCCAGATCGCGCAAGCATTCCCGGAAAATGCCATAGATGCTAGCATACTGACGCGGCCCGACCTGAATGCTATTGCCCATGTGGTAGACAAACTGGGGACGCTCAGAGGCAAATTCCACAAATTTACGGGCAACCATATCAAATCCAGGCACGCTGCGTAAGGCTTGCTCGGCTTGTCGGTCGAGGGGATGTCTAAAAGCTTCACTGGAAATTCCGGTATAAGTAGGCATATTGATGAGCCTTATACAGCGTTCTACTGAACTATTAAAGCCTAGAAATACAACGAGCGGCTTTTGATCTACATCACAGGGATGCGCGATCGCCGTGTCGTTAAACTGCCACAAAAACTGCTTGATTTAAGCAAGTAACCAACCTACATCTGAGAAAACTTGACACGGCGGCAGTTATCGGAGTGAAAATCACTTCAAAAACTGATTCTCATGTGAATTCTGGGATTCAGCTTTGCTTCTATTGGTTCCCCTTTTTGTAAATGTTGTTCAACGATCGTCTGGACATCGCTGGGTTGAACTCGGCAGTACCAAGTTTCTTCCGGGACAATTCGCACTGTAGGACCACAGCTGCACTGTCCCTGGCAACCGCTCCCCGTCACTATGACTCCGGGAATATCAGCACTCTCAAAAGCGGCAAGTACCTCTGCGCTTCCATTTACCAAACAGGAACGGTACTGGCAAACGATGACGCAACGCCGATCTTGCTCCAAACACTTTTCTTGCGAACCAGTTTCCACTTTTGAGTCCAGCACAGTATAAATTCCTATGGCTCTATGTTAACTTCGCCTTAGCAGACCAGGGGAAAAGTTGGTAGCGCTGCGGAGAGTCCTTTTTCAGGCAATGCTCATTTATTAGGGATTTGATAGCCTTATAGATTGGAATCAGAGTATTTTTAGCAATTTGCTAAAAAGTCGCAACGCCAATCTAGGAGAATATTTGAGTGAGCTATCTCGAAACTGCTGCTGAGTTTTATAGTGAAGTAGCGCAGACGCCACAAGTCGGACTTTGTTGTGTCCAAAGCAGTCCCCTGCAACTGCCAGGACTAAAAATTTCGCCTCAGATGCAGGAGATGAACTACGGTTGCGGTACTACCGTCCATGCCGCTGAACTCGCTAATGACCCGACGGTGCTATATGTCGGCGTTGGCGGTGGTTTGGAAGCGCTGCAATTTGCTTATTTTTCTCGCCGTCCGGGTGGGGTGATTGCCGTCGATCCAGTGGCGGCGATGCGCGAGGCAGCGACTCGGAACTTAGCGATCGCTGCCCAAGAAAATTCCTGGTTTGACCCCAGTTTTGTGGAGATTCGGGAAGGGGATGCCTTCTCCCTGCCGGTGCCAGACGCCTCTGTAGATGTGGTGGCGCAGAATTGTCTATTTAATATCTTTGAACCCGCTGACCTGCATCGGGCGCTTCAAGAAGCCTTCCGGGTGTTAAAACCAGGGGGTCGTCTACTGATGAGCGACCCGATCGCCACTCGTCCCATCCCACCACATCTGCGGCAGGATGAACGGTTACGGGCAATGTGTCTGTCAGGTGCTTTAACTTACGAGCAATATACTCAGCATCTTATTGATGCTGGATTTGGGCAGATAGAAATTCGAGCGCGGCGTCCTTACCGACTGCTGGATTGCGCTAGCTACGGGTTGCAGGAACCATTGCTATTAGAAAGTTTGGATTCTGTTTCTTTTAAAGTGGCAATTCCTGAAGATGGTGCTTGTATTTTTACTGGCAAAACGGCGATTTACATCGGCACCGAAGAGTTTTTTGATGACTCGAACGGGCATATCCTCCCACGAGGTTTACCAGCCGCAGTGTGCGATAAGACAGCAGGGAAGCTTGGTGCATTGATGCCAAAAGACATCCTGATTACTGATTCAACCTGGTACTATACGGGCGGCGGTTGCTGTTAAGTGACGAATTTGCTGGGTGCTTGGATAGGATAGCTGAAGAGATTCTTCAATAAAACTTGATGGCTAAACTACCTGCGATCGCACCTCCTTCCGTTTCTTCTGGCTTTCATGCCCTGTCTGACCCCCTACGGATTCAAGTGTTAGAGCTGCTCCGCGAACAAGAGCGCTGCGTCTGCGAACTCTGCGAACAGTTGGGGGTCACTCAGTCTAAACTTTCCTTTCACCTAAAAACTCTCAAAGAAGCCGCTTTAGTTTGCTCCCGACAGGAAGGACGCTGGATTTACTACAGCCTCAATCTGCCTCAATTTGTTGTTTTGGAGCAGTATTTGGCAGAGTACAGTCGCTTCAGCCCGCTCTTATCAGCGCTTCCCTGTAAAGACTAGGCTTGACACATCAATTTTTTTTGAAATATGCTTAATGCATCAATTTTTTTTGAAATATAAGTTGCAGAAAATTCTTTGGTGCTGGGGATGGTCGTGAAATCAGTGTCGCGGATGGCGCGTTGGAACTCAGTTTTCCAATCTTGCAAGCAACAAGCGATCGCTGAGGGAGTGGGTACATTCATCCTGGTGTTTGCCGGTACGGGTGCCGTGATGGTAAACCAAATTAGCGATGGGGCGGTGACTCATCTCGGCATCAGCTTTGTGTTTGGCGCAGTTGTTGCCGCTTTAATTTACGCCTTGGGACACATTAGCGGCGCTCACTTTAACCCAGCCGTAACGCTGGCTTTCTGGACAAGCGGCTTTTTTCCGAAACGCCAAGTATTGCCCTACATCTTGGCGCAGTCTTTAGGAGCAATTGCCGCCTCAGCTTTACTCTGGATGGCTTTAGGGCGCGTTGGCAATCTGGGTGCGACGGTGCCGCTAGAAGGGAATTGGCTGCAATCCCTGGTGCTGGAAACGGTTCTCACCTTTATTTTAATGTTTGTGATTTTTGGTTCTGGTCTCGATCGCCGCGCCCCGATTGGCTTTGCGGGGTTGGCGATTGGCTTGACGGTGGGGCTAGAGGCAGCGTTTATGGGGCCAATTACTGGAGCCAGTATGAATCCAGCGCGATCGCTCGGCCCCGCTTTAGTGGGCGGCATTTGGCAGCACCACTGGGTTTATTGGGTTGCACCCATCTTAGGGGCGCAATTAGCCGTGTTGATTTACAGCCAACTTTCCAACGGATTTCGGGACATTAAGTAAGGGAGAAAACCTGATGAAACGAGTGATGTTTGTTTGCAAGAAAAATTCTGCCCGTTCCCAAATGGCAGAAGGCTTTGCAAAAACACTGGGTAAGGGAGAAATTGAAGTGATTAGCTCTGGATTAGAAGCCTCTCAGGTTAGACCGGAAGCGATCGCTACCATGAAAGAAATCGGCATTGACATTACCAATCAACACTCGAAACCCCTTAGCGACTTCAAGGCTGAAGACTTTGATGTGGTAATTTCCCTGTGCGGTTGTGGAGTTAATCTGCCGACAGATTGGGTACTTCGGGAAGTATTTGAGGATTGGCAGCTTGACGATCCGGCTGAACAGCCTGAAATTTTCCCCAGAGTGCGCGATCAGATAAAAGAACGGGTGACTAAACTCATTAAATCGCTCAAAGAAGAAGCGACACCTGTTGGATAAGGTTTCAATGACAAACCAAACACCGATAGAGCAACCAATTCAGCAGGTTCTTGAGCAAAAGTTATCCTTCTCATGACAACTTTCGAGCATCCACCCAGAATTTTATTCTTGTATGGCTCTTTAAGAGAGCGTTCTTACAGCCGTTTATTAGCAGAAGAAGCCGCCAGAATCATCGAAGGTTTTGGTGCAGAAACCAAATTCTTTGACCCGCGTGAATTGCCGATTCACGGTAGCGTAGAGGCTGACCATCCGAAGGTTCAAGAATTGCGGAATTTAAGCTTGTGGTCTGAGGGTCAAGTTTGGTCTAGTCCAGAGATGCACGGGAATATTACCGGCATTCTGAAAAACCAAATCGACTGGATTCCTCTAACTTTAGGGGCAGTAAGACCGACTCAAGGTAGAACTTTGGCAGTCATGCAGGTCAGCGGTGGTTCTCAGTCGTTTAATGCCGTCAATACTATGCGAATCTTGGGACGCTGGATGCGGATGTTTACCATCCCCAATCAGTCTTCCGTTGCTAAAGCGTACAACGAGTTTAACGAAGACGGAACGATGAAGGATTCCGCATATCGCGATCGCGTTATCGACGTAATGGAAGAACTTTACAAGTTTACGCTACTACTCCGAGATCAAGTAGACTACCTGACGGATCGCTACAGCGAACGCAAGGAAAAAGCAGCGACTCAGCCGAGGTTATAACGACACCTCGCTTTTTAAAAACCTACCCTTGAAAGACCCTAGCCCCGCCCCGTTCGCGGGGCGGGGTTCAATATTCCCCTTCCGTAGAGGTCGAGGGGTCGGGGGTGGGTTACGAGTGTGTATATGGCACTAAGCGTGAGAACCGCTATATACCACTTCTAAGATTGTTCTCAACTGATACTCAGCTTGCCAAGTTTTAATAATATCTAAGCTTAATCCCAGACCGTTGTAGTTTTAGTCACACGAGGGTATAAAGTTACGTCCCTCTATCTTTTGGGCAAGTTCGGCAACAGCCGACGCATCTTGCCGAGGGTCAATGTACTGAGCTACAGCCAATGATTAGGATAGGACGATGAGTTATCAGAGTATCGCTGTATTTCAGAAAAAATCAGAACAAAAAAATCCTGGCACTTATGCTAGCATCTACTGCGACAGCAGCAGTGCTTAAAGTTGTACTTAAAAATTTAATACCATAAAACAGTGTTTTTGTCACTTCTTTTTAGGAGATTAGCGGCAATTAGACTTGCTCAATCCAACATTGAGTTGTATGCGTACTAATTTATTAGAAGGTTCTCCATAAAATGTCTGCTGGCGTTACGGCAACTAATTTTCTGCATGCCGCTTATGCCTTCTCCGGGTTCTACAAGATATTCATCAAGATGAGGCAAACAATCGTTTAGGCAGGGAATTTTTACTGCTGACATTGTTATGACCAACCTGACCTTCGATAACCATGTTTCCCTGTTTAGGACTACCCCATGATTAATCTTGAATCAACTCGTTCAACCGTAACACCTTTTAAAGAAAAAATTGGTGCCCCTTTAACCAAAAGTAAAATTAGCGTTTTACAAATCAATTTGGGGAAGCGCTGCAACCTTGCCTGTACTCACTGTCATGTAGAAGCAGGGCCAAAACGAACTGAAGAACTAACCCCAGAAGTTTGTAATCAGCTGATTGAACTAATCTATAGATTTCCCCAAATCAAGATTGTTGACTTGACAGGGGGTGCCCCGGAAATGAACTATGGTTTTAAACCCCTGGTAGAGGCGGCACGGGATGCAGGTAAACAAGTGATTGTGCGGTCTAACCTCACCATTTATTTTGAAAAAGGGTTTGAGACTCTTCCAGAATACTGTGCCAAACACCAAACGAGAATTGTTGCTTCCTTGCCATGCTATCTGGAAGACAATGTTGATAAAATGCGCGGTTCTGGGGTCTATAACGACTCAATTCAGGCACTGCAATGTTTGAACCAGCAAGGGTATGGTCTTGACCCTAACTTAATCCTCGATCTGGTATACAACCCTCCAGTTCCAGCTACAGAAAATTTTTCTTTAACCCCCAATCAGGTAAATCTGGAACAAGATTACAAGGCTTATCTAAAAGAGCATTTCAACATTGTTTTTAACAGCTTGTTCACGATTACAAATTTACCAATTGGGCGAACTAAGTTTCATTTAGAACACAGAAAATTAATCAAGCCTTATTTAAACTTCCTGGAGTCAAATTTCAATGGCAGCACCCTTGAACATTTAATGTGTCGGGATGAACTCTCAATTGACTATTTGGGAAACGTCTACGATTGCGACTTTAACCAGATGGAAAATTTACCTGCGAAAACCCGCAATGGTGAAAAGCTGACAGTTGCCAAGCTTTTGGAAGCTGGCAGCTTAGACATTATTGAAGAAATACAAACTGCATCTTACTGCTATGGTTGCACGGCTGGATGTGGTTCTAGCTGTGGGGGTGCCCTGATTTGAAACTAGCAAAAAAAGTGGGATTCTCCCTCTTCTCAGTCAAGGCAAAGTTTGTTCGCAAAATAAAGTTTTGCCTAGATTTTATCGGATGAGAAATAAGACCAACCAAAGTGCTTCCCCGATGCCGAAATTTTACAGCCAGTGGGTCAGAACGCTCAAAAGTCCCCCCTTGTGGATAGCGATCGCACTCTCGATCGGCATCATGCTCTGTATCTTTAGCCCATTGAAACTTTTGTTGGATAAATCTTTCCTGGTTAGTCAGTTGGAAAGATTCGGTAGCTGGGCAGTCTGCCTGTTTATCCTGGTTTTTGCCCTGTCCAGCGCCATCGGCATCCCTGGAATTATGTTTCCTGTTGCGGCTGGTGCGGTTTTCGGTTTCGTCTGGGGAAGCCTTTGGTCGGTCATCGGCGCAACGCTGGGGGCAATTGGCGCATTTTTGGCGTCTCGCTACCTGCTGCGCGACTGGGCGGAACGCCGATTTGGTCAACATCAAGCGTTGATGCGGTTCAATCAAGCCGTGACCCGTCAGCCTCTGGCTTTTGTGCTGGCGATCCGCTTTGCGCCAATCTCCCCCTTCACGGTGGTTAATTTCTTGTTGGGACTCACGCCTATCAGCTGGGTACCTTATTCAGTTGGCACGTTTATCGGCATTATTCCAGGGACGCTGGCTTACGCTTGGGTGGGAGTTACGGGTGAGCAAGCTTTGCAGGGAGGCGATCGCTTGCCCTTGCTACTAGCGCTCAGTTTTTTAACTCTCCTGTGTGTATTGCCTATTTTGGCTCGTAAAAAGACGCAACCCATTAACTGACGAATAAATTCAACCAATTTTTGGTTTTATTTCCCTTAATTTTTGTTTTCACCGGCTGTGCCGGATACTCGCAGTCCGCTGATGCCAAGAACGAAGCGATCGCAGCGCCACTGCTGCCGGACGCTGCACGGCAACTGATTCCGTTATGAGATCAACTGATAACTTCTTGCACAACTTGGGAAAATTGCTTAGCTGGGAACCTAATTAGCTCCAATCAGTTCTGAAGAGTTAGCAAGATTACGTAAATAGCAATAGGGAAGAGACAAACCGATGAAACGGGCAATTTCTGGCGCTTTATTAACTATTTTGAGCTTTAGCCTTCCAGCAATGGCTGCTACTACAGAGAAATTCCAGGTCAAAGGGCAAAACGCTTCCGCCTCTTTTTACCAATCTGACGACTGTAGCTCAAGCGGTGTCAGTGTTTGGGCTGCCGATAACGTCAGCCGTAGCGCACCAGGAGCACCGACTTCGGAGAAGGGAGCCAACGTCTCTTATTGGAACTCGAATTGGTGTACTGGCAAGTATTCCTATGGTTACGGTTACGCTCCAAATGTCACCTTCACCGCCAATAACCAGCTCAGCTCAGCTAGTTTGAAAGGCACCTTCAAAGTTGACGAATATTCATCAGAGAATCCCGACTCAACGACTGCCAAAACTGTTGACGTAGCGCTAAATTGGACGGGAACAGGCGAGACATTCCGGGGTCACAGCAGTTCTCACTATCAGTGGATGGGCGGTATGTCGCACTCTCGCTATGTTGGCTCTTATCGGACTGCGGAAGTATCGGGTAGCGTCACGATGGACGGCAAAAACCTGATTACGAATATCCCTGGCTTTGGCGATCTGAACTCGTCTAGCAGCGGCTCGGTGCAAATCACCAAGAGGTAGACTGTCGTTAAAGATTTGGACGTTAAAAATTTGGGGATTCTTCGTCTTTCCCGCCCAAATAAAATAATTAGCCATCAGTTCTCTGGGGACTGATGGCTTGTCGTTAACAGCTAAAAATTAGCAACGAATTAAAATTCGGTGTCGTTATAGCCATTTACCGCACTGGGGTCTGTATCCTGTTTAGAACCGAGTAAATCTAGGCGATCCACCTTAATAACAGGTTTAGATCGGTTGGATGCCTTATTATCGCTCCAAGTCTCTATTTTCAAGGAGCCTTGTACCCCTATCAAACTACCCTTTCTCACGTAGTTCGCAGCGACTTCCGCTGTTTTCCCCCACAGTTCCAGGTTAAACCAGTCAGGCTGGTCGCTATTGCGAGTTCGACGATCTACTGCCAGCGTCAGATTGCACTTAATCTTACCTGACTCGAAATACTTGACATCAGGCTCTGTACCCACACGACCTACCAAGTTCACAACATTCAGGCTCATAAAATTGATTAGTACAAATGTACTGAACTACAGTGAATATACTTTAACGAATTTAGATAGTAGGCTCAAGTCAACTTTATCCTGATTTGCTCTTCAACTACCAGAATGATGCTTGGAAATGGCCTTGAGGCGTTTTCACTGGATAAATTCGTCTACCTGACTAGACTCTGGATAGAAAACGTAATAGAATCCACCTCGGTTCCATTTCCGTTAGAATTCCATCTCACACAACAGCATTTCATTTTGGGGGCGTAGAAACGAGTGGGTCTTTTCAGTCGCTTTTCCTTATCCCGGGACATGGGTATCGACCTGGGCACTGCTAACACCCTGGTTTATGTGTCCGGCAAAGGCATTGTTCTCCAAGAACCCTCTGTGGTTGCTATGGATATGGACACAAAAACCCCGCTAGCCGTGGGCGAAGATGCCAAAAAAATGTTGGGAAGAACTCCCGGCAATGTGGTGGCCCTGCGCCCCCTGCGCGATGGTGTCATTGCAGATTTCGATGTCGCTGAGCTAATGCTTAAGCATTTTATTCAGCGAGTACATGAGGGAAGAGCCTTAGTTTCACCTCGTGTTGTCATTGGCATTCCTTCGGGTGTCACTGGCGTAGAACGACGAGCCGTTATGGAAGCAGCATCTCAGGCAGGTGCCAGGGATGTGTACTTGATAGATGAGCCGGTCGCTGCTGCCATTGGCGCTGGACTACCAGTGGCTGAGCCTACGGGCAACATGATCATTGATATTGGTGGCGGCACCACAGAAGTTGCCGTGCTTTCTTTACAAGGAACGGTTTTAAGTGAATCGGTGCGCGTGGCTGGGGATGAGCTTTCGGAAGCCATCATGCAGTACATGAAAAAAGTCCATAACTTGGTGATTGGGGAACGCACGTCTGAAGAAATCAAGATTCAGATTGGTTCTGCCTACCCCACCAGTTTTGATGAAGAAGCCATCATGGAAGTGCGAGGCTTGCACCTGCTCTCTGGCTTGCCGCGCACTGTCACCATCAAGGGACCGGAAATTCGGGAAAGTATGTCTGAACCGCTTTCAGTAATTGTGGATGCGGTGAAGCGAACCTTAGAGCGCACGCCTCCCGAACTCGCAGCCGATATTATCGACCGGGGCATCATGCTGGCTGGCGGCGGTGCTTTGTTAAAGGGGCTGGACACGCTCATCAGCCACGAAACTGGCATTGTCACCCACGTAGCGGCAGATCCGCTCTCGTGCGTGGTGCTGGGAACCGGGCGGGTGTTGGAGAATTTCAAACAGCTAGAGCGGGTGTTCAGCGGGCGATCGCGCCAGATGTAGCAGTCATTAGTCGTTAGTCATTAGTCATTAGTCATCGGCAGTAGACGATGAACTAAAGGCTAAGGCTAGAGACTAGGGACAAGGACTAAAAACTAAAGGACTCAAGACGAATCGCTGATACCTAAATGTTTACACTGCGTCGCTGGTGGGTTCGGCACGGAATACAAGTTATATTGGCTGGGCTAACGATTGGAAGTGCGTGGGCGATTCGGGAGACTCAGGGAGCTGCTCTTTATGAGACTTACCAGTTGCTCACTCGTCCTTTTCAAGGGGAACCCACGTCACAAGAGCGCATCGAGAATGCCCGCGTTCTGGAACTACAGGAGCGGTTAGTTGAACTCGAAAGCCAAAATCAGAAGTTACAAGAGCTGTTGGGTTATGTTAAACAGAAAAAACAGCCAGGGATAGTCGCTCCGATTGTGGGACGTAGCGCCGATCATTGGTGGCAACAGATAACCCTCGGTCGAGGAAGTCAAGACGGTATCAAAGCAGATTTCATCGTGATGGGTACGGGTGGCTTGGTCGGTCGCGTAACCAACGTGACTCCCCATAGCAGCCGGGTCTTACTGGTCAGCGATCCCAGCAGCCGGGTAGGGGTTGCGATTAGCCGCAGCCGTTATATGGGCTATCTTCGAGGACAAGGTTCTAACCGAGCAGTGATGCAGTTTTTTGATAAAGTTCCTGATGTCCGTCGGGGCGATGTCGTGGCAACATCATCTGTCAGTAAACTTTTTCCGTCAGGGTTGCCGATAGGGCGAATAGAATCTGTAAATTTGGACAAAACTCCAGCTCCTGAAGCTGTGATTGAGTTGACAGCACCGATGAGTTCCTTGGAATGGGTGGTTGTGTACCCGAAATGAGGAATGAGCGGTTAGCTGTCATTAGGAAATAGCAATAGTAAATAGTGATTAGTCATTAGCCACAGACGATGGACTAAGGACTAATCACGGATGACCCATGACCCATGACCCATGACCCATGATCAATGTATCTGACTTGTCACCTTGGCCTCGTCAAATGCTTAACTGGGCAGTAACCATTGGTTCTGTCCTGTTGTGCTTATTGGTCTTGCCACTGCGCCTACCGGGAATGGAATTGTTGGGAATTGGCCCCAACTGGTTGTTAATTTGGGTGGTTGCTTGGAGTTTGAAGCGAACCGTTTTGCAGGGTGCGATCGCTGGGTTGGTGTTGGGACTGATCCAAGATGGAATGACATCTCCCGATCCCAGTCATGCCCTTAGCTTAGCATTGGTAGGAATGTTGACCGCTCGGATTCAAAAGCAGCGGTATATTGAGGAAGATTTTATTTCGGTAGCGTTAATTGTTTTTGGAATGGCGGTTGTGGCGGAGACGGTGAGTGCCCTTCAGTTCACGCTACAGGGAGATCGCGATCTGGGAGCAATTTGGACATATCACCAGCGCATTGCCCTCTCCAGTGCCATCCTGAGCAGCCTTTGGGCACCCGTTGTTTACTATCCTCTAAATCGCTGGTGGCAGCAGATAAACCTGTTAGGGCAGTCTTCTAAGTAGTTTCTAGCCAATCGTCAATACTCAGTCTTCTGAGTATTGAGTGAGGACTATTGACGATTGACCAATGAGTGATGACTCACTCCCAGCAGGTAATGAGCAACAGAAAGTAAATCGCTATGAATGCGGGTTGGTTGGAACTGTCGCAACCTTTGGGGGCTACGAATGCCACAAGTCAGCGCGATGGTGGGAATCGAAAGCGCTTGTCCTGCTAAAATGTCTGCTTCCGTATCCCCGACCATCCAACAATCATCGGCAGTTTGCCAAGGCGAACAATGTTCTGCGATCGCTGTGGTGAGAAGTTGCGTTTTCACTTCAGCGTAGTTTTGATAGGCGGCATGGCTGTCTTGAGTCCCATAAATGCCACTAAACAAACGAGCCAAACCGTGATTTTGCAGGATTTGCAGAGCTTGGGATTGACATCGCAACGTCACTAACACCAGCTTGATGCCCTGAGAATGTAGCAATGCTAGCGCCCAGTTCACTCCTGGCTGCATTTTGTCTTTCTGTAACAGCGCCGGTTGATTGACGATGCTGACGACACGCTGCAAAAATACATTAATTTGCTCACCCTGTAAGCCCGATCGCATTGCAATTTCCACATCTGGGACACGATCTTGCTTCATTTGCCAGAACTGCTCTTTAGTCAATACCTGAAGATGCAGGATTTCTCCTTGCTCCTGATATATCTCCTGAGTATCAGCGAGTCCTAGCTGATAGGTACTGTAATAGCGGTGGGAAACGTCCACAAGTGGGCCGTCAAAGTCGCAAAACACGGTCAGTTTTTGTAAATGAGGGGCAGCGGCTTGACCCCGGTAGGGCTGAGGTGGTTGCAAATCTGAGGCGGCGGGGCAGCAGTTCATAGGACGTTACGAATCCGAACTTTTTGATACGTTTATTTACATTAACAGGTGCAACATAAGTTGTCATGGGATTTAGCCATCAAAATATATTAGACCTATTTATAGGGATATGTAGCGATCGCCTAACTATAGGGGTGAAAATCGGGGTGAAGATCAATATAACTTTTGAAGGCGGGTAATCGCAAACTTAGTGATTGGTTCCCCGACGGATGAATTCCTCAAAGTGAAGCACCATGAAACGGTGCTTATCGGCTCATACGATCTCCTAATATTCCGCTCTTCACAGGTAAACACGCGATCCTCTTTTTTTGCAGGGATAATCCACCTAGCATCCCTCCCTAAGCCTGCTGCTGCTAAAGTAGGCTGGCTATTACACTCAGGTGTAGCCAGGACAGCAGCAAACTCATGGACAACTTTTCCGCAAACACCCAATCGGATGCACCCCAACAGGAGTCCCCTTTTACCTCCTTCGACCGCGCGATGATGCAGCGGTGTATAGAACTAGCCCGTCGCGCCTTAGGACAAACCGCGCCCAATCCCCTAGTGGGTTCTGTCATTGTCCAGGATGGGCAGATTGTGGGGGAAGGGTTTCATCCCGGTGCCGGTCATCCCCATGCAGAAGTCTTTGCGCTGCGAGACGCCGGTGAACGAGCCAAAGGAGCCACAATTTATGTCAATCTGGAACCTTGTAACCACTACGGACGGACGCCTCCCTGTTCGGAAGCGTTGGTAGCCGCAGGGGTGAGCAAGGTGGTGGTGGGCATGGTAGACCCCGATCCGCGCGTGTCGGGAGGCGGGATTGAGCGGTTACGAGCAGCAGGAATCGAAGTTGTGGTGGGCGTGGAAGAAGACGCCTGTCGGCAGCTGAATGAGGCTTTTATCCATCGCATTCTCTACCGGCGTCCGTTCGGCATTTTAAAATACGCCATGACTTTGGATGGCAAAATTGCTACAACGACCGGACACAGCGCCTGGATCACCAGCCCTGATGCCCGCAATGAGGTACATCGAATGCGGGTGGCGTGTGATGCGGTGATCGTGGGCGGCAATACGGTGCGTCTGGATAATCCCCACTTGACCAGCCATCAGACAGAGGCACACAATCCCTTGCGCGTCGTTATGAGTCGCACGCTGGATTTGCCCGTAGAGGCTCATGTGTGGGAGACAGCGGAGGCTCCCACTTTAGTGTTAACAGAGGTGGGAGCTAATCCGGATTTTCAGCAGATGCTGCTGAAAAAGGGTGTGATGGTAGTGGAGCTGACTCCACTGACACCGACGAAGGCAATGACGTACTTATATGAGCGTGGATTATCGGGCGTGCTGTGGGAATGTGGCGGCACGTTAGCAGCAAGTGCGATCGCAGAAGGGACAGTGCAAAAAATTCTGGCCTTCATTGCTCCCAAAATTGTCGGCGGCAGGTTGGCTCCTTCTCCTGTTGGGGATTTGGGGTTTGCAAGCATGACAGATGCACTCACTCTAGAGCGCGTCCGTTGGCGAGCTGTCGGCTCAGATTGCCTGGTTGAAGGTTATTTACCCTTAGCAGTCAGTAGTCAGTAGTCAGTGGTTATTGGTCATTCGTGAATGGCGAATAGCTAATTGTCAATTGCCATTCGCCATTCACAAAGCTGATAGCTATCAAAATATGGTCGAAGTGATTGTATGGAGCCTGTTGGTTGGAAGTTTTGGTCTGGAGGCAGTCATGGTAAGCGGATGGATGCGCTGGCAGCAGGTGAGTGCAGGTCAGCAATATGAGGAAGAGGAAGAAACTTTGACTCGTTATGAATCTAAACAAGACCTGGCACCCGCAGAGCTGCCTTCTAATGGTTCCTCTGCCCAAACGTTCAAAGATCCGCGACTGATGGGCTGGGAATTTAAAATTGTGCGAGCTAAAGGCGATTTATTTCGCAATCCAACGGTTTTTCAAAAGCTGTGTGAAGAAGAGGCACAATCCGGCTGGATTTTATTAGAAAAAATGGATGACCGGCGGGTGCGGTTCAAGCGACCGACTGCCATGAGGGACATGATTCCATCAGAATCTCTCGCTTATGACCCCTATCGCAGCCATTACGGGCCTGTCTTGACGCGGCGTACCTGGGCGGCAGCGATCGCTGCTGTGATGGCGATAAGTTTACCGGCTTATTTGGGCTATGCCCTGGTGTCGGCAACGCTTGCGAATTCTTCACAGATTAATACACCTGCGGCACCCCCACCGGAGCCGCAGTCTTTCCCAAAGCGTCCCTTGGCACCCAGGTAGCTTTTGGCTTCTAACAATTGGCACTTTAGAAAGTAGAGACGCGATGTAAATCGCGTCTCTACTGTTAATGGGTTTCTTGCCAGACAGACTGACGCTCTTGAGCGAGATCCCGGATCAGGGATAGCTTTGAGTGCAGATAGTCAGTCATAATATTTGTTTCGTCGGAATTGAGCGATCGCTGTTGTTTCAGTTGCTTCAGCAGCCACTGTACTAGGCTGGCATCGTCTAGCTTCAATAACATATTGGCCTGAGTAGTTTCAATTAAAGCCCAAAGCTGACGCAGCATTGTGGGAGTCATAAAACCTCCTATAAGCGGATAGCTGTTCTGAGTGCCGAATTGGCTAGGAACGGGTGTTATGTGGGTGGTGGGAGCAGATGGGTACGGCACACGGCCTCTTATTTAATTAT
This sequence comes from Trichocoleus sp. DQ-A1, assembly GCF_039961955.1. Classification (NCBI taxonomy): domain Bacteria; kingdom Bacillati; phylum Cyanobacteriota; class Cyanophyceae; order Leptolyngbyales; family Trichocoleusaceae; genus Trichocoleus; species Trichocoleus sp. DQ-A1. Next base: position 124,151 of record NZ_JAMPKE010000008.1, on the reverse strand, counting down.
TCCTTTAGTTTTCCACGATAACTTATCTGGTAATACCAAAATCGCGATCGCACAAGTTGCAACAAGAGTTACCAAATACTTAACAAAGCGAACAATAACTTGACAGGGACTAAGGCGGAAAGTTAAAACTGGTTCCGGATTAACGATGGAAGGGAGTCGCTCAAGGCTTGTAGAGACCTCTGAAACCCCATCCCAACCCTCGTGAAAAAATTTAGGCTCAATAGGCGTTTCAGGAAAATTGAGCCAAGAAAGAGGCTAAAAGACTCAGGCTGCAAGTGTTGTAAGCGGAAATCAATCAATTGAGTCGTTAGTTTTGGGTGACAAAGGCGCAAGTAAAGAGCGAGCCGTTACCGTCACATTGAGCAAGATAAGCCGTTTTATGAGTCGCCATAGGTGACGATCGATGCAAAGGTTACTGAAGTTAGAACAGGTCATGGCGGAGGAAGTGCGAGAATTCAAGAAACTATTACAGGCACGATCCCTCCTAACCCGCTGAGAAGGGGAATGGCGATCTACTGAGTGAGAAGATGAGTATAGTCACGCAGCCCTTAACTCTGGAGGAGTTCTTAAAACTCCCAGAAACTAAACCCGCATCTGAGTTTATTGACGGAGAGGTTATTCAAAAACCCATGCCTCAAGGTGAGCATAGCCGATTGCAGTTTAAATTTTGCGCGGTTGTTAACGAAGTCGCCGAACCGCAGAAAATTGCGCTTGCATTCCCAGAACTACGCTGTACGTTTGGGGGAGACTCGATTGTTCCAGATGTTGTGGTGTTTCGGTGGGAAAGAATTCCGCTTCGTCCTTCTGGAAGGATTGCCAATCGCTTCGAGATTTATCCCGATTGGTCAATTGAAATCTTATCCCCCGATCAGAGCCAAACGAAAGTATTAGGGAAATTGCTCCACTGCTCTCAGCATGGTACAGAGTTAGGGTGGTTAATCGATCCAGAAGAGGAGAGTATTTTAGTTGTGTTTCCGGAGCAGCGAGTACAATTGCTAAGGGGAACGGCTGAGTTACCTATTCTTAGTGGGATTGGGTTAAAACTGACGGTTGAGCAGGTTTTTAGTTGGTTAACGCTCTAAGACGGATAAGGATTTGCCTGTAAGCGATCGCAGATACTAGAGGCATAGGCGAGCTGCAACTTATCAATCTGCAAATCGCGACATTTAATTTGCGAACGTACAACATTAATGGAGAATAGGGAACTCGAATCCCTGACCTCTGCGGTGCGATCGCAGCGCTCTACCAACTGAGCTAATTCCCCAAGCTGTGAGCTAATAGCCATAAGCTATGAGCTATTGAACTTCAATATTCTAAAATATTCTAACATCCAGCCAGAAACAACTAACTATCGCGTTATCCGTACAGAGTCAGTGGTTTATCCGATCGTTGGCTGGGGTGTACTTCGAGAATAGACTTGTTCCACCCGCTCTAATTCTAAGTCAGAAAACTCATCAACAGCCCAGTTTGCCCAGCGTTGCAGCATATGAAACGGGTAAGTATGCGCTACTCCCACTACTGGCACACCAGCAATCTTTGCAGCTTGAATTCCAGCTGGGGTATCTTCAATCGCCAGACACTCCGATGGCAGTAGGTTGAGATGAGGATATTGCTGATTGAGGCGTTCCACTGCCAGAAGATATCCATCGGGTTCTGGCGAATTCGCGCTGATGTCGTCACTGGCAACAATAACGCTAAAGGACTCAGCCACTCCAGCGCGAGTTAATACCAGTTCTACCTCAGAACGAATGGAGCCACTGACTACACCCAGTTTCAATTCTCGCATCCGCAATCGGTTAATGAAGTCTTCCAAGCCTGGATAAATAGGTAGCTTTTCCAGCGCCTTTAAGCGTTGCTGGTAGGCTTGCGCCTTGCGGTTCACCAATTCGGTTAAATAGTTTTCGGTGACAAACCTACCGCGATTTTTCAGCAGCTGATTTAGACAGGCGCGATCGCTCCTACCTAAACAAAATTGCCGGTAATCTGTTGGTTTAGACCGCAGATTCTCTGAAATTAGAACTTCATCAATTAGTTCTCGGTGAATTGCCTCATCGTTAATAATGACACCGTTAAAGTCAAACAAAACTGCCTTCAAAGTCATGCCGTTGTGCCAAAAGCTGGGGCACCAAAGCCCTCCAAATCCTGATTATCTGCCGTGCTACTGGTCGCTATACGGGATGTTGATACCGAGCCAGGATTTTGAACTGGGATGGGTTTGATGCCTCTAGTGACTTGGTGTATCCACAACACATCCTGAGTTTGCACCGCTTCAAATCCTGCTGTTCCCATCCAGGCATCTACGCTATCACCGGCGTAAGCTCTGATGTACGGCTCCTCAAAAATATCACTTAGCCAATCTACTTGGCGAATCGTTTTCTGATTGCCATCGAGAATCAACACCTCTCCCCCAGCCTTTAGCAGGCGGAAGCTTTCCCGCAAGATGGCGCGAGATATCGGAGGTGGTGTCTCGTGAAACAACAAAGAAGCTGTTACCAGGTCAAAGGACGCATCAGGAAAGCCAGTTTCTTCAGCATTCCCGTGCAAAAATTGGATGTTTAGCTGTGCTTTTTTGGCTTTGTAGTCAGCCATCACCAGCATATAAGGCGACAAGTCTAGACCAATGACTTCCGCTTGCGGGAACGCTTGCTTTAACATCAGCGTTGTAGAGCCGGTACCGCAGCCTAAGTCTAAAATCCGTCGCGGTTGCCCTCCAATCGCATTAATTAAGCTTTGGCGTACCCAAGTTTCGTTGGGAGGCAAGGCGTACTGGGTAATCGGGTCGTAGGAAACTGCCGCACCGGAGTTGAGATAACCGCGCTCAATGCCGTGGAAGTTTTGGCTACTGTAGTAGGAGGGATAGGAAAGATTGGGTTTCCGGAAGCGATCGCCCTCTTGCTCCCAATCCACACTCTCATAGAAACTCCGCAGCTTCTCTTCATCAATCAACAGCCGAACCACAGGTGCTAAGAAGCGCTCATAGATTGAGTTCTTGCCAACCGCCATAGGATTTTATCTGCGTTGTTGTAGATTACCTGAGGAGCGTTCTCCTCTTTACAAATCTTAATGCTATTTATAACGCAGAAACTCTTCCTGCGGATGTCTTTGGGAGATGACAAACCCGCACTCCTTTATGTATTATAAAAGTAATACATAAAGTATTATTGCCAGAGCTACCTCAGCGCAGATTGCGATCGCGACCGGGAGTAGGCTCGCAGCGTCATGGATCTTTATATCAGCGGCAAACGTTTATGCCATACGAAAAGCTAGAAATTTCAACCCCAGTGCCAGTGCTATCTTGGGCAAATCATGCCCTTGGTTCCGATGAAACCAAGATGGCAAAGAATGTTGCCTCCCTGCCATTTGTATTCAAACACGTAGCGCTGATGCCAGACGTTCACCTTGGCAAAGGTGCCTTGGTAGGTTCTGTTGTGGCGACTAAAGAAGCAATTATGCCAGCTGCTGTCGGTGTGGATATTGGTTGCTTTACGGGTGACACTCTGGTTCCTTTAGCTGATGGTAAATCCTACCCAATCGGAGAACTAGCCAAAGCTCAGCAAGAGTTTGTTGTCTATTCCTGCACCGAGACTCAAAGAATTGTAGCCGCGAAGGCTACGGCTAAGCTAACTCGTCGTAATGCAGAACTCTTAAAGGTAGTTCTCGACAACGGAGAGGAAATCAAATGTACCCCTGACCATCAATTCATGCTCAGAAACGGCACTTATCAGGAAGCTGGCGACCTCAAAGCTGGTGCTTCGTTGATGCCTTTTTATTCCCAAGTAGATAAAGATGGATATATTTTAATCCAGCAACCCTATTCAGGTAGATGGCAAAAAGCGCACTGGGTTATTGCTCGGTCTGGGTTATTAGGGAAAGTTCCTTCATTTAACGGTCAGAAAACTGTTATTCACCACAAGAACTTTGAGCAAGCTGACAATCGTCCAGAAAATCTAGAGTTCATGGGTGATAAAGATCATTCTGCTTATCACCGCTCATTAGTAGAGAAGAATACCCATTGGCAATCGTTAGAGTTTGAGGAAAAAAGAAAGCAAGCGATCGCGGCTAAAGCCACTACTCCGGATGGATACAGATATTATTCTGAAAGAGGGACGAAACATATTCTTCAATATATGCAGGAACGTCCAGAACATTTCAGGGCATCCGTATCGGGAAATGGGGCCAGAGGAAAGCAGTTTTTAATTCAATACAACACCAGCGAAAAGGGAAGATACAAGAGCAAGGAAATTGCTAATCGGATTTACATCTGTGAAACTTGTGGAGATGAAGTCAAAAGTCCAATCGGGCTTCATAATCACAGAAAGAATCAACACGGCTACAACCATAAAGTAGTCGAAATTATTCCCTTGGCAGAAAGAGAAGATGTTTACTGCTTGACAGTGCCAGAATATGGTAACTTTGCCCTAAGTGCTGGCGTTTTTGTCCACAACTGCGGGATGATGGCAATTAAAACACCCTTTACTGCCGAACAATTGGAGGGTAAACTAAAGCAAATTCGTCTGGATTTAGAAGCAGCGATTCCTGTTGGTTTCAATGAAAACAAAGATGTTGAAAAAGCTGTTTTAAACTGGCAAGGTTGGCGAGATTTCAAGGAATTACATTCAGGAGTCAAGCGCCTAGAAAGTAAAGCCATGAAGCAGATGGGTTCTCTCGGTGGTGGGAATCATTTTATTGAAGTTTGCTTAGATACGGAGAACTCTGTCTGGTTAATGCTGCACTCTGGTTCGCGCAACATCGGCAATATGCTGGCACAAAACCATATTGGCACGGCTAAAGAACTCGCGAAACTAGCAGGCGATCGCTTACCCGATCCAGACTTAGCTTACTTTGTCGCTGGTACGCCTGAATTTGCCACCTACTGGCACGATCTACAGTGGGCGCAAGACTACGCCCGTTTCAACCGCGACGTGATGATGGCGCGTTTTAAGCGAATTGTAGAAAAGCATCTTGCTGGTGGTAAACAAACAAAGCCGCTGCTATCAGTGAACTGTCACCACAACTACGCCGAAAAAGAAGTTCATTTTGGCGAAGATGTCTATGTCACTCGCAAAGGTGCAGTCCGGGCGCGTGAAGAAGATTATGGCATTATTCCTGGTTCAATGGGGGCAAAATCTTTCATTGTTAAGGGTAAAGGTAATGCTGAAAGTTACTGTTCTTGCAGTCACGGCGCTGGACGTTTGATGTCTCGAAATAAGGCAAAGAATGTCTACACATTGGATGATTTGATTCAGCAAACAAATGGTGTAGAGTGCCGCAAGGATGAGGGCGTTTTGGATGAAATTCCTGGCGCTTATAAACCGATCGAGCAAGTTATGGCTAATCAAGCGGATCTCGTTGAAGTTGTGGCGACGTTGAAGCAGGTTGTCTGTATTAAGGGTTAATTTATGTAGGGTGGGCGATGCCCACCTTTTTTGTTTTTTAACGCAAAGGTATGCAGAGGATAACGCAGAGTTTATTAACTTAAAATGTAGTTGGATAATCTTCCACGGATTAGTAAGAATTTCTGACACAAGCGATCGCTTATGGTACTTCTCATCGATAAAAGTACCCAGGAGAACTTGCTGAAATCCTTGCCTTTTCTTCCTCTTCTACCATCTGTTCAATAAATTTTTGCACTAAAGGCACAAAAATGCGAACTGACAAGTTAGTGCTTCGCTATCGCCTTGTTGATGCAACACTTCTTTCTTTACCAGTTTTTGGACAATCCTGGGATTTTAGTTGGTGGGAGTTTTTCCTGAAACTAGACACCGCAGGAATTTGCGATCGCTATCTTACAAACTTCTTCACAATTCCCGATAATACTCGCCCTAAATGGAGTAAGTCCCTCAGGTGCTACCCCGAAAAACTAATTTGCTGGTATTGCCATATCAATAATGCTTCTCAAATTCCCAAAAAAATCTGAACTTGTCACGAACTAAATATACAGATGTGATTAAGCATTCGGATACCAATTGCGGAACATGAAGAAGACATTGGGGAAGCGGCTTCAAGAAAATCAACTCTCGAAACGACAAAAAATGGCTCTAAACCAAGCGTTGTGGGGAGGAGGGGCTTCCATTTCTAAAGATACCGTTTTTGCTGCCCGCCTCAAGCAATTGCTGCTGCGGGCTTTTGTCATTCACAAGTATCGCCAACACCTACCGGCTAGCACTCTACAAGAATATCGCTGTGACCTAAAGCGCCGCTTAAAGCAGTGTCTCGGCTCACAGGCGGATAATAAGCTAGGGTGGAGATTAAAAAAGCGCTATTCTGAAGTTCCTTATTACTTGTTTCTAGTCCTGGACGAAGCTTGTAGTCCGACCCTTTCCAGCACTGACACCCCAACACCAGCCGCAGGGAAAGTCTCTCAAACTCCCAACCGGGTTTGTGCTGACAAGAAACACAAATTTGGTTCATTTGGCGATCGCACTTTTCGAGTTACCTTCGTGAGGTTGTACTTCAGCTATTGCGTCAACAACTCCAGAATCGTCAGCCTCAAGAAAATGCTGGGTTGTATCAGCCTAATTCTGGTCAAAATCGGCGATCAGCCTGTCCGAGTCCGAGATAGGTGGATTCACTACCACGACTTATACCACCTTGAGGTTAGTCTATTGGAGAGAATTCTAATGGGAAGAGACTGGGTGAGTGGTATTCATGGCATTAACGCTGGCGTGTTCCATGAATCTACGATTATTGGGGAATATGACAGTTTTCTTGATGAAGCCCGAATCGCTATCCATGAGGCGCTAACCCGACCGACACCTTTCAGTCAACTCAAGGCTCTGTGTTGGATGACTTTGCTATTGTTACAGGGAATCAATCCTTTGGCTGTTCTCCTTCGTCATCTTAGGAGTATGAAGAAAAAGCAACAAGAATTATGGGATTGGTTAGACATCTGAGATTGGTTATTTCAACCATAAGGATGCTGACTTTGCTATAGGGTTGAGAAGATATCAAATTTCCATCACTACACGTTTGATAAACTTCTCTACTAAAGGCAGTTGGAAGCAGTAGCCATCCTCTGTTGTCTGCAAAAGCGTTGTGTCTTGCAGTGCGATCGCTTCTTTATAAACTAGACTCTACTCTTTAGTAAGTTGCGATCGCTATCTTTACAAACTTCGCCACATTTCCCAGAAATCCTCGCCGCCGCAGCGAGTGAGATGAATAATAGTATCTACAGCAGCGCGATCGCAGATGTCGGGGAAGTCCTCCACAGGATGCACGAGCAACTCACGGACAGATTCCTCGTCCAAATAGCTCTCCCGCAAGGTACGGGTGTTAATCAGATAGTTGCTTCAGTAGTCGGGAGAGCTATTTGAGCTTGTGGGAGCCACTGAACACTTTTATCGAGATTTAGAAGCGGAACGTACTCAAACAGTCGTCAGTAATAATTACATGTCAGATTTAATAGAAGCTTTAGATAGAATTAAAAATTGGTTGCGGCGACAAAACCGCGAACATCCAGAAGCAACACAAGGATGGTGGTTGCGCCCTCCAGAGGAAGAAAATAATGCTCCTTTAGTCAAACCTGGTTTATCTTCTGGGGAAATTGAAGAAATTTCTAAAGATTTAAGACTACAATTACCACCAGAACTTTGTGAACTATATCAATGGAGCAATGGAACTCAACACGATAATTCACTATATGAATTTGATTGGCTATTCGATGCAGGCCAGGGATGGGGATTTTTTATGGGCTTTGGTGTTTACCCCTTCCAATTAGCAGTTTCAGAATCTCTGAGACGGAACCAGGGAAGAAAATTGACGATATTTATTGGACGTGAATGTAGAGAGGGTTACTTGGTATTTGATAAAAATTCCCAGTTTTTTCCAGTCATTTTTAGGGATTTTAAGGGAGGTTGTAATGACACGCTTATAAAATATGCCAGTCTCACTAATATGATGATAACCATAGCAGATTGTTATGAACAAGCTTATTATATAAATAGTAATGGGTATTTCAGCAAAGACGAAAGTAAAGCTTTAGAAATTTGGCAGAAATATAATGCGGAACAAATAGTTTCGGCAACACTAAACAAAATAGAGCAGGTAGAATTAAGACTGCCAGAACTAGATATAAATACTGGTTTGAGTTATATCCAAGATGTTGGCGATACCTTGAGATTTTCTCATGACGAAAAGTTGATAGCACCTTTAATTAGAGTTATCAAAAGACCGCAAACTAATACAGCTTATGAAAAGAATTTAGATTATCTTCGCCAGATGTCATCATTATACCTGGGGTGGGCAGGCAGTACTAATGCAGTAGAACCACTGATTGATGCTCTCAAGGAAGAGTATTGGCTAACTCGATACTGGGCAACAATAACACTAGGTGACCTCAAAGACTCTAGAGCAGTATCTTCTCTAATTGAACTTTTGCAGGACAGCCAAGAAATGATTCGGCAAGCCGCTCAAGAAGCGCTTTCTAAGATAAGTAACCCAATTTCTGAAACTAGCCCTATCTATAGCAATCCAGCAATAGCTAACCTGGAAGCATCAGCAGCTTTATACGGAATGACTTTGGAAGATATGCTCTATCCCAACATGGAAAATTTGAGAGAAAAATTAAATAGCGATACTCCAATTGATAAAAATAGAGATTTAAGTCCCAACGATGATAACTCTGATGATATTCCCTTTTGAAAAAGCAAAATGCGTTTAGCATATTTCTGTTGATAATTCCACGCTTACCGAAGTATGCGGTATAGGCTCACCTAAGTCAGTAACCGACAAACCGCCAATAGTCTTCAATCTTTGAGCCAGCGACAAACGGGCAGAAAGGAGAGGAACCAGAAGTCATAGAAAACTTTTACTACACCCAGTCTAGCGCTGGCAGTTAGCGCAATTATTAGCTGAATTGGAGGAATTAAGAGAGGACGAAGATTCATGAATCGATACAGCATGGTTATTCAGTGGTCAGATGAAGATCACCTTTTCCTAGTCACGATTCCAGAGTTTGCCGATCGCGTTGTCATGCCTTGCACTCACGGCAAAACTCGTGAGGAAGCAATTCACAAGGGCGAAGAAGTGATTGAAATGTACTTAGAAGCATGGCTTGCAGAAGGTGAATCCATCCCTGAACCCAGTACGCTTCAAATTGCCTGATTACCTTTTTAGAAGTCCTACTCTGTAGTCAGTTCACCCAACTTGAGAACGTGACCTAGGTTGAAAAACAAGCATAGACAAAGCGATACTCACTTGCGTAAACACTCAGTTCCTTGCGGGATACCAGCACCAGCATTAAGGCGTTGTTGGTGAGGAGCGATCGCAAGTTGTCCTAAAATCCGTTATCGAATTCCTCAGAAATATCAAGTGGGCAAAAGCCCACAGATATTCCTAATAGGTAATTTGTAGAGTCACGGATGCCTCTACCTGTTGTTCGCCACCAATCACGGGTGTAGACGCCTCTACTTTTCCAGATCGCAAAGCCATGTCAGCTAGGGGCATTGGGGGCGGCGGCGTCGTAGAAGCACCATTAACTTGAATGTTTACCACTTCCCGGCGAGTAAGATTTAGGGCACTCAAAACAGCATCCGCTTGCTCTTGGGCATCTTGAGTCGCTTCGCGCAAAGCTTGCTTTTGAGCGGTCGCGATCGCACTATCAGCAGCAATAAAACTAATGCCGTCAATCCGCGTCGCCCCAGCTTTCACCGCTTCATCCAGAAGCGTTCCGGCTGTTTGATTATTAACTCGAAAGCTAACGATGTTGGTGGCGGTATACCCAGTCAGACGCTGGACGTTGTTTTCGTAGCTGTAAGTCGGGTTGAGGCTAATGCCAGTGGTTTGTAATTTTTCGACATTGCGAGATTTTAGCAAATCCACCACTGCGCTAGAGCGTCGTGCTGCTTCCTGCTGCACATCCGCAGCTACTTTACCCTGAACCTCAACCCCCAGCCGCACCAGCGTTAACGTTGTTGCAATCGATTCTTCTCCCCTGCCAGTGACAGTGATGGTTCGCAACATTTTCTCTTGGGCGATCGCTGGATTCGTCATGATTACACTTAAAAGACCCACGGCGAAAGATATTGCCTGACGCTGATACCAGGAACTTGCGAAAGATGGAGTTCGATTCATTAGATCGTGTTGTCTCATACTAGAACTGCACCAGCTGCTTTTCATTGTGCCGGTGGAATGTTCCTAATCTGCCACTACCACAGCCAAAAAATCTCAGCAGTTACCGTTTTAGCAACTCAGGCGATAGTGCTAGTTGTAATGCAAGGGGTATCGCCCGATCGCCAGTCCTATCGGGGATGGTAAGTATTTATACTTTGCTTTCAGGGATTAGATTCAACTATGCGATCAACTATGCGATCGCGCCGCGAAATTGACTGCGCCCCTTTTAAGCCATCATCTTGACAGGTCTTTGACTCTTGTTAAATCCCCAGATAAAAGCTTGATTTTGTAAAGAAGCTTGTACATTGAAAAGAATGATTTTGTGCAGAACTCATGCCGATAGATGCAGCTCACTGGCTTAGTTTACTAAGCCCAACTTTCTCACTCTCACTTTCGAGCAAAACCATTCCTGTCTTAGCGACAGCAACACAAGAAGCAGAAAAAAGTCCAGTGGTCTTAGCGGCAGTGTTACTGACTTTAGTCATCATTTACTTCGCTAGCAAAATGGGGGCGGAGATATCAAACTGGATGGGCTTCCCGCCTGTATTAGGCGAATTGGTCGGCGGTGTAGTGGTGGGTATCTCCGCCCTGCATCTGCTGGTATTTCCAGAAAGCGGGTCAGTCGCTTCTGATTCTGTCCTGATGTCCTTCCTGCAAGGCACCTCTGGCTTAAGTCTCGACACGATTGGTGAAGTATTTCAAACCCAGAGCGAAGTCATTTCCGTTTTAGCAGAACTGGGCGTAATCGTACTGCTATTTGAAATTGGTCTGGAGTCGAACTTAAAGGAACTGATGGCAGTCGGTATCCAGGCAGTCGTCGTCGCAGTGGTGGGGGTAGTGGTACCCTTTGCATCTGGCACTGCGGGGCTGATGCTCTTTTTTGGCGTGCCAGCGGTTCCGGCGATTTTTGCGGGTGCGGCTTTGACTGCAACCAGCATTGGGATTACTTCCAAAGTTCTCTCAGAATTGGGGCGTCTCACTTCTAGAGAAGGTCAGATTATTCTGGGCGCTGCGGTTATAGACGATGTTCTGGGTATCATCGTTTTGGCAGTGGTAGCTAGTTTGGCAAAAACGGGTGAAGTAGATGTCAGCAACGTCATTTATCTGATCGTCAGCGCCAGTAGTTTTCTACTAGGTGCGATTCTGCTAGGTAAGGTTTTTAACAAATCCTTTGTAGCGATCGCCGATCAGCTCAAGACGCGCGGCGGGCTAGTCATACCGGCTTTCATCTTCGCATTCTTGATGGCCTATGTGGGAGCCGCTATTCACCTAGAAGCCATTTTGGGAGCTTTTGCAGCTGGCTTAGTCTTAGACGAAACGGATAAGCGTAAAGAACTGGAAAAGCAGGTAGTGCCTATTGCCGATCTGCTGGTGCCGATTTTCTTTGTAACGGTTGGGGCTAAAACTGACCTAGGAGTTCTCAATCCAGCGGTTCCCAGTAACCGGGAAGGGTTGTTCATGGCTATGTTCCTGATTGTCGTGGCAATTCTCGGAAAGGTTGTTACGGGTCTAGTCGTATTTGGTCAACCTCAGATCAACCGATTAGCGATTGGCGTCGGGATGATTCCACGAGGCGAAGTCGGGTTGGTCTTTGCCGGTGTTGGTTCTGCCAGCGGTGCTTTGTCTGAAGCCACAGAAGCCGCGATTATTATGATGGTCATCTTGACAACTTTTTTAGCACCTCCCTTATTACGGTTTGTGTTTCAAGAGCCTGCATCGGTTCCTGCTAAGGAAAGCGATTAGTTATTAATTCATGTGTGGGTAGTGGGTAGTGGTGGTATACAATCAACACCGACTACCTACTCCGTAGTACCTACTGACAAAAAACTAACAGCAAACGGTTTTTGTGAAACTTAAGTCACTTTATCTACGTCCCTTGGGGTTGGTTATCGGATTTAATCGGATTTAAAAGGTTTCTCTCGCTTTGAGAAAAGTGTTGGCTCGCGTGGCTTGGGAATAGGCAGCATCAAGACGTTATCATTGCCAAGCCCTGAGAACAAAAATCTCTGATGAGAAACTCCATACACCAGGCATCTTCCCGATGGTAATTGGCTTTTTCCAGCGAAAAAAGTCATGCCTAGTCGATTATTCTGCATTGCGACCAAAGTCGTGATATTGTTCAACCCAGTCTAAAATCGTTTACTTTGTTTACCGCAATGCACCGGATGTGAACCGAAAACATCCGAAACAGGTCTACAGCGTACAGGCCGATTATTACGGTCTTTGCCTTTTTCAGGAGCAACGATAGTGAGATTTTACTGGCTATTACCCAGTTTTTTGAGCATTTTTCTCGTTTCACTTCCCGCGAATGCGGCAAGACTGGTGTATTGGCGTTTTGATGCCAATCAGAACCGACTAGACTTTAGGACGGATGATGGAGTTCAACCGCGAGCGCAACTGCTTGCCAACCCGACCCGTGTGGTAATCGATCTGCCCGGTACCAGCTTGGGGCGCTCAACGGTGACTCAGCAGTTGGCTGGATCGCTGCGTTCTCTGCGAGTAGGACAGTTTGAAGGTAATACTACTCGGATGGTGATTGAATTAGACCCTGGTTACACCCTCGATCCAGAAAAAGTGCTAGTTCGAGGAGCTTCCCCCAGCCAGTGGTCGGTGCAATTACCAAAGCCCGAACGAGTAGCACAGGTGTCAAATCCTTCACCCAGAGATCTAGCACCCAGAGATCTAGATTTGGGAAATTCTCCGCCGCCCCCTTTGCAACCGCTTCCCAATCAAGCTCCTAGAAATCCTTCGCCGCCTCCAGTGCTGAGTCGCCCACCGATTCGTCAGACACCTCCAAACGTAACGGTTGGGTCGCTTGCTCAAATCGAAGATGTGCAGGTAACGCGGGATGGGTTTTTCCTAAAGACGAATGGGGGTCGCCCGCAGATTATTAAGGTGAACCGGAGTAGCGATCGCAAAAACATTACTTTTGACCTGCGAGGAGCGACCCTTTCCCGCAGTCTTACATCGCCTTCTTCGACGGTGAATCGCTATGGCGTCAGTCGCATCTTATTGTCCCAAGTTGATACTTCACCCTCAATCGTTCGCGTCACGATGAACGTGAGGAGAGAAAGCCCGGACTGGCTGGCAAGTGTTAGCGATTTTGGCGGTATTGTCATCTTGCCGAAGGGTACGAGTGCTGGCGACATTGAAAGCCCACCACTAGCTGGAAATCAACCCTCTCCCATTTCGGGGGGGTCTAGACCGCCTTCAACTGCACCCAGCCAACCCGTCCCCACCAACCGTCCAAATAATCAGTTAGCAACAATTCAATCGGTTGAACTTGCTTCTTCCGGAACCCAGTTATTAATTCGGGCGGATGCGTCTGTCAGATACACCGGCAGATGGGATGCAAGAGAGGGAGTTTATCGAATTACGATTCCTTCCGCTGAACTAGCTGACCGAGTTAGGGGACCTCAACTGGATGCCACCACTTCAGTGCGGCGGGTGCGTTTGCAGCAGCAAGACTCGCGGACTGTGGTTATTCTGGTGCAACCAGCCTCAGGGGTACAGGTTGGAGAACTCAATCAGGTGAGCGACCAACTTTTAGCACTGCAACTGCAACGAAGTCGCCTTGGCTCGGTTGTTCCTCCCACAGGCCCTATTCGGGTTCCGCCTACGGGTTCTGTTAACGTGCCGCCGCCTCAGAATAACAATCCGCCTTCGCGACCCCGCCCCCGTGTTGGACGATTGGTTGTGGTTGTAGATGCCGGACATGGAGGCAAAGACCCTGGAGCCATCGGTTATAGAGGTTTGCGAGAGGTCGATGTAATTTTGCCGATTGCACAGCAGGTAGCGGCATTGCTAGAGCAACAGGGCATCCAGGCGGTGATGACGCGAAAGGATGACTATTTTGTAGACTTGCAACCACGAGTAACGATGGCTGAGCGAGCCAATGCCGATTTATTCGTCAGTATCCACGCCAATTCAATTGGTGGGCGTCCTGATGTGCAGGGGCTGGAGACTTACTATTACTCTAGTGGTGGGCGTTTAGCGCAAACCATTCACAATAGTATTTTGCAGAACGTTGATATCCGAGATCGAGGAGTGCGGCAGGCGAGATTTTATGTACTGAGGAAGAGTTCGATGCCCGCTGTTTTAGTGGAGGTTGGTTTTGTGTCCAGCCCACAAGAGGCTGTGAAGTTGGCTTCGCCAAATTACCAGAGCCAGATGGCAAGAGCGATCGCTCGCGGTATTCTACAGTACATTCAACAAAGTCTCTAAATGCCGGTTTGTGGGGAGTGGTTGATTAATGATGAATAAGGAACAAAAAACAAATGAGGCTCTTCAACGAGCCAGAATTGGGATTTTTGATAGCGGAGTCGGCGGGCTGACGGTATTGAGGGAACTCTACCGGCAGCTGCCATCCGAATCGATTCTTTACTTTGGCGATACGGCTCGACTGCCCTACGGCACTCGCTCTCAGGCAGAAATTTTGCACTTTGTGCGCGAAATTCTCATCTGGATGATGCAGCAGGGCGTCAAAATGGCGATCATGGCGTGCAACACCAGTTCTGCCCTCGCTTTGGAGGCAGTGCGGTCTGAGTTTCCTCTCCCGATTTTGGGAGTTATCTTGCCTGGTGCCCGCGCGGCTGTTGAGCTAGGCAACCGGATTGGAGTCATCGCTACCCCAGCCACTGCCGCTAGCAACGCTTATCGTCGCGCGATTTTAGAAGTTGACGCCACTGCCCAAGTTTGGCAAGTCGGTTGCCCAGAGTTTGTGCCGGTGATTGAGCAAAACCGCATCCATGAGCCTTACACCCTAGAAGTGGCGCGGGAGTACTTGGCACCGTTACTGCACCATCGTATTGACACGCTTGTTTATGGCTGTACCCACTATCCCCACTTAGCACCCGTCCTGAGGAAAATTCTGCCCCGGTCGGTGAAGCTATGCGATCCGGCAGTTCATGTAGTGGCTGCGGCTGCACAAGAGCTGGATTTACTAGGACTGAGAAACACCCGCCCGCCGCTAGCAACTCGATTTGCCGTGAGCGGTTGTCCCGAACAGTTTGCACAACTGTCAGTACAGTGGCTGGGGTGTACGCCTGCGGTAGAAAAAGTTTATTTACCGACAGTGCTACATCGGCAATTACCGCTAGAGCTAAGCGAGTAGCAGTCAATTGAAGAATGGGTTCTTCAATCCAAAATTCTAGATTTGACTGCTAATCGCGGATCGATGAGGTGAGCGTGCTGCAAACGGCTAATACTTCTGTCGCGATCGCTAGGGTATGGACTTCGTCCTACCCGCACCTTTCACAGTTCGCTGTGCCAGAATCAACAGCAGGTAAACCGTCAATAAATAACCAGTGGCTAAAAACGGGATAATCAGAGGCATATCATTATACGTCATAGTGTCGCACAATCACAAGTAGCGGAATGTAAATTTTTATACAAGTTCTTTTCCCAAGACAATGCCCCAAGTCAAGACTTGAGTCAATGCTTGAGAATATGGCTGCCCATAGGAATTGTGGAGGTCGCTGTCGCCCCAAAAATTCTTGATTTAACTAAAACCCCAGAAAATTAATAAAAATAATCTGAGATTTTTTCGGCAATCCCGTAGATAGCAAGCTAATCCACCGTGCCTATTGAAAGTCCTTTATGTTCGGATGGCTAGTTTTCCTAGAGCCTTAACGCTAGAAAAAGATGCAGGAAGCCGGAAATGCTACCGCCTACCAAAAATCTGCCATCCTTTACCAATTCATTACAAACACGTAAGTGTTTTCTGTAATTTCTTGGCTCAGTAACTCTATTAAGCTTTTCAAATCCTTACATATTAGAGTAACACAAGATCCCCAAGGGTTAGGAGGGATTTTTTTAGATACTTTACAAGTCGATACAATTTCAAAAAAAGGCTGCGGGGGCATCTTCTAAGGAACAAAACTTCCCTGTAGGGGAGCATTAGCTTAAAATAAATGACAGGAATGTAAAATTTCGTAACTATTAAGCCAGAGTCAGCTGATCCATGACCTCAGTGACCTCCCTCTTTGCCCCTGTTGAATCAGACCTACGTGTTCTGACGGAGAATTTGAAAAAGCTGGTTGGTGCCCGTCACCCCATCCTGTATGCGGCGGCAGAACACTTATTTGGGGCAGGAGGAAAGCGCGTTAGACCCGCTATCGTCCTGCTGATATCGCGGGCAACCATGCTGGATCAAGACATTACCCCACGTCACCGACGTCTCGCAGAAATTACGGAAATGATTCACACCGCTAGTCTGGTACACGACGATGTGGTGGATGAATCCGAGGTAAGACGCGGTATTGCCACGGTTCATAGCCGGTTTGGCAATCGCATCGCTGTGTTGGCGGGAGACTTTTTATTTGCCCAATCTTCTTGGTATTTGGCAAATTTGAATAATTTAGAAGTAGTGAAACTGCTCTCAGAAGTGATTATGGATATGGCAGAAGGAGAAATTCAGCAAGGGCTGAATCGCTTTGATGCCAGTATGTCCCTCGAAGCTTACTTAGAGAAGAGTTACTACAAAACTGCCTCGTTGATGGCTAACAGTGCGAAGGCGGCTGGACTACTCAGTGATGTCTCGGAGGAGGCGGCAGAAAATTTGTATCGCTACGGACGTCATCTCGGCTTGGCTTTCCAGATTGTGGATGATATTTTTGACTTCACGGGTTCGACAGAAGCTTTAGGTAAGCCAGCCGGATCGGATCTAAAAAGTGGCAATCTAACAGCACCCGTGTTATTTGCTTTGGAAGAAAAACCTTACCTGGAGGCGCTCATTGAGCGGGAATTTACAGAGGAGGGGGATTTAGAAGCAGCGATCGCCTTGATTGAAGAAAGTCAGGGCATTGAGCGATCGCGCGAATTAGCTGCACATCATGCCCAACTCGCCGTTCAACAATTAGCAGATTTACCGCACTCGGAGTGCCGTCAAGCGCTAATTGACATGGCTGAGTACGTGTTGAGTCGGCTTTACTAAGGAGTGTGGATTTATTAACCCCCCATTTCTTTTGTAGGGGCATGACTGTAGGGGCTTTTTCTGGGTATGCCCCTACAGAACGCGAACGAGCCTAAGTTCTTTAATCGACATTCCTAAGAATGAATCAAAATCTAATAAGCCATTAGCAAATTTTACACTTGGCGAGTCTCGCCACCAGAGAAGAACACACCAAATCCCAGCGACCCAATCCAGTCTCTTCTAATCCTCCAGCCGGAAGATGACCCGATGGGGCAGAATTTCCGGAGAAAGTGAGATCCGAGTAATTTAACCAATTGCCTTTGACACGCCAACCCACTTGGTCGCCAAAACGACACCAAGTGGCATAGTCAAAGTTAGGTTTTCCGCCAATCTTTTCCCAAATGCGCTTCTGGACACTAAAGCCAAAGCGTCCGTCGCTGTAATTTACCCAGAGTCGATCGAGCGTACTGAGGTGTTGGCAGGGAAACTTTTGAAAATCTTCAACTCTCAGCCAGCCTTCTGGTTCTCGATGGGAAATTTTCAGCAGGAGCATTCGTGTTTCCCGATCTGCTTCCTTCCAGTTCCGGGTGGTAAGGAAATCCCGCAGTTTGCTGTAATTTATCCCCAATGCCCTGAGATGAGCGGGAGAGGAAGCAATCGTGGGTATCGTGACACTGACATCAGAAGGTCTAGTAAGTTTAGAGTGCAAGGCTTCCAGCACCTCGGAAGCTGATTTATAGCGATCCTTCGGTAAAGGCTGAAGCAGTTTATCCAAGATTTGCCCTAACTCTTGACTAATAGTTGTGCCATCTGGCAGACACTCTCGCCACATCCAGCGACACTCTAGCGGTTCATAAAGACCATCAGAACCATCTAATTTAGGAAGAGATTGGGTGAGCAGACAAACGCAAGTGACTCCTAAACTGTAGAGATCGCTAGCGGGGTAGGCATGACCGTGCATTTGTTCCATCGGCGTATATCCGAGCGTACCGACCGTTGTCCCCACTTGCCCCATTGTCGTTTCTGTCACCAGTTTGGAGACGCCAAAATCAATTAGGACTAACCTGCCGTTTCGGTGACGACGCATAATATTCTCTAGCTTGATATCCCGGTGAATCACCCCACGTTCGTGAATAAATTTGAGAATTGGCAGTAACTCAGCCAAAAGCTGTCTAATCTTTTGTTCGCTAAAAGCTCCCTGAGTAGCCAATTCTTGACGTAAAGTGAGTCCCGCAATCAACTCTTGCACCAGATACAGGCGCTTATCTTCTTCAAAGTAAGCAAGCAGTCTGGGAATTTGGGGATGTTCTCCCAGTTGAAACAATCGCAGTGCCTCCTGGTTAAACATTGCGGTTGCTTTTTCCAGCGCCTTCGGATTGGCTTGAATCTCTGAGGAGGGTAAAAATTGCTTTACCACGCAGGGCGCATTCATACAGTCAGTATCTACTGCCTGATAGGTTCTGCCAAAGCCGCCACTGCCAATCGGTTTGAGGATGCGGTAGCGTTTTCTCAGTAATAGTACAGAGCCACAACTTTGGCAAAATTTATAATCGTCTGGATTTAGGCGATCGCGGCAATTGGGATTGAGACAGTAGATCATACCCAGGCAGGATTCAGCAGGTTGAGTCTATCGTAGTTCTTCCCAGAAGGGAGGCAAAGGGGAAGTGGCTGCGACAACTGGCGGCTATTCTTTGGGAAATGTCTTGCCGACTTCTCTCACGTCGTCTCTGTATTCGGCGATCGTTCGATTGGTATCAGCGTCGTAGCGCAGTCGCACATTGCCCACTTCCAGAACGGTTGCCATCCCCGTACCCGTGACAGTTGCTACAGGCGGGATTCCCCTGCCTACAAAGGTAGCGATCCAGATTTCGGCATTTGCACTGGAAATGCTGACTTGGAACGGATCGCCCGCAGTTACTACTGCCCCATTTGGGTGCAGCACCCAGCCTTTGAGGTAGCCGTCACTACCGCCGCGCAGCAAAAAAGTTGACAACCCGCCTTCCATTCCAACCGTTGCAGTGACGCCACCATCGCCTTTCTCGTTTCCGAGGTTAAGCTGCCAGGTATAGGTATGCTTCTCCTCATCCCGAATTCGATCGAGCGTTGCCAGTATAGCGGTATTATCAGTTTCAGAAAAGTTGACCAGGAGGTGGCGCTTGGCGCTGCTTAAGCCCAAACTGGCATATTTCTCCCCACCGTCGATGATGACGTAACCGCCATCTGGGGTGGAATTGAAAAATTCACTACTGCCCGTTGTACTGCGATCGCGCTGTGCTTTTCCGTCCACCAAGAGGGTGCTAAAAGTGGCAGGGTTGCCAGAAACTTTGGCAGGCCCTCCGATGAAATGAGTGTTGTAAGCGAGTAAGCCAAGTTGGAAGGCTTCTGACTGATCCCAAGCATTCCGGTGGCGATCGCTATCTGCCATCACCGACACGAGGATATCGTTCTCATCTTGCCAGCGATCGCGGAAAAAGTAAGCGCCTCTTTTTTCATCCCCCACAGACGAGGGCAACAAACCTGTTGGATTAAAGGAAGGGGCGCTTTCTGGGTAATAGATTAGCGACCAGATCGTTGCGCCCCTCTGTTTGTCAAATTTCTCGGCTGGGGTGCCTGGGGCATCTATTCCCATGTGCCGATCGTAAAAGTAGCGGTAGAAAGGCAATAAGCGTGGGGGTACCGATCCCAGGAGGAGACTCGTCCAGCCTTCGTCACCAATGCCTGCACCGGATACGCCAGATTGAAGAAAGTAGCGATCGCCCGATTCATGCATCATAAATGCACCGGCGTACATGACCAATTTCCAGAAATGTCGTGCGGTAAAATCAGCGTCAAGCTCAGCATCGCCAACACTCCGGAGGGCATAAACCGCTGGAACTAAAAAAATCCCTGCATAACTGTCATAACCAATCCCTTCCTGACTTAAACCCAACTGACCGTAAGCGTTGATTAGGTGAGTTTTCAGCCACCCCTTGAGCTGACTGTATCGCTTGGCGCGGTTGCCTTCCTCGTACACAGCCAACATCATCACGAGTTCCCCGCCTCGACAGACTGCTACCCAGTTAGAAGCCATTGCTGGATTAGTGAGGTTGGGGTGGCGGAAATTCTCCCAAGTATCGAGGGCGATGTTAATTTTGTTTTTAATGTAATCTCGTTGCTGTGGAGTCCAACCGCGATATGCCCAATCATAGGCGATCGCAAAATTTTGTCCCACCGTCGCCCTAGATAGCCCATATTGCGCTTCCGGCAGGCGGTTATCCGGGTCTGGATCTCGGTGGATGAGATGGAGGGCTTGGTGGGCAATCTGTGCATACTTATTTTCATTTGTCAATAAGTACAGCAGCGCTGCTTCCCGTGCTAGATAGGAACGGGCATAGTTCCAGTTGCCGTCATTCGGGTTGCCATCATAAATGCGCCAGTTGTTCTGGGTTACTCGCGCTTTCAGGGCATTGAATGCTTGCTGATGATGCGATCGCGGCACCCGAATTGCCGATCGGATTTGTTCGATCCGTCTTTGAGTTAGAAATAAACGCGGGTGTGCTTCGTCAGCTAGTACCTTGAAGGGCGCTAGAACTATCAGCAGACCGATTAAGATACGGCTTTTCAATTCTTGCGTCCTCTGCGGTTTAAATTTTGTCTATCGCTATCTTCTTTGATTTGTCAGAGATTTTTTTAACGAACCGCCAAGGACGCAAAGCCATGCGCGTTAGCGCTATAGGACGCGAAGCAAGAGAGCAAGAGAATCACAACTGATTGAAGATTGATTTTGGCATCGGTTAAGCGGGATGGAAATAATCGTAGATTTCCTGGGCTAACTTAGGGCCAACACCAGGAGCCTCAGTTAGCTGCTTTGGAGTCGCTTCGCGGATATAATCAATGGAACGAAAATGCGCCAAGAGTTGTTTCTGTCGCTGAAAGCCCAATCCTGGAATTTCATCTAAACGCGATCGCCTCAGCTTATCGCTGCGCTGCTGACGGTGGAAACTGACTGCAAATCGGTGCGCCTCATCCCGCAGTCGTCGCAACAATTGCACCCCTGGTTGTTCTGCATCCGTCTGTAACGGTGAAGACTCACCCGGTGAGAAAATCTCCTCTCGCTGCTTGGCAAGACTAACAACTCGCAAGTCTTCCATTAAATTCATCTCTTGCAAGACGGCGACAACCGATGAAAGCTGACCTTTCCCGCCGTCAATCATTACTAAATCCGGCCAATCAGGATTCCCGACTCGCTGCATTTGCGGATCTTCAGCATACTTGCGGAAACGCCGTTGGATAACTTCTGCAAGACTGGCAAAGTCGTCCGAGTGACCAGCAGTGACGGTGGGATTTTTTATTTTATAGTGGCGATAGTGCTGCTTTGCCGGTATAGCGTCGATGAAGACTACCTGAGACGCGACAGCATTCGCTCCCTGAATATGGGAGATATCATAGCCTTCAATCCGGTGGGGTAAGTCGGGTAGATCAACAATGGCGGCTAAATCTTCCATTGCTTGAGTATTGCGATCGCCTAATCGTTGCATCCGCGCTAGTTCATACTGGGCGTTGCGCTCCACCATCTCAATCAATTCTGCCTTGGTTTGTCGCTGGGGAGCAAGTAGCGTTACTTTTCGTCCTTTTCGCTCAGTTAAAAATTCTGTGAGCATTTCCCCTTCTGGCAACTCGTGCTGCACTAGAATTTCTATCGGGATTTCTACGGACTCTGCATTTGCGTAATGTTCCTCTAATACCCGCTGCAAAATGGCTCCTGGCGTCCCCGATTGAGCTTCCGCCACAAAGCCTAAACGACCAACCAGTTTTCCCGCACGCATCTGGAACAATTGAATGCAGGCGTGTTGGGCGTCAGCTGCCAGAGCGATCGCATCCCGCGAAACGGTATCATCTGGCAAAGACACTTTTTGATCTGCACTCAAAGACCTTAACCCGGCAATTTGGTCTCGCATCCGCGCTGCTACCTCAAAGTTTAGCTCTTCGGCTGCCTTTTCCATATTCGCCGTTAAAATATCAATCAGTTCTCCGGCTCGTCCTTGGAAAACCATCGCGATTTTTTGGATTGTTTTGCGATATTCTTCTGGTGAAATCAACTTTTGACAGACGCCTGGACACCGCCCTAAATCGTAGTTCAGGCAAGGACGATCTTTAAATAAAGGTTGCGGACGCTGGCGGATTGGGAAGAGCCGTTTTGCGATTCGTAACGTGGTTCGCAACAAACCTGCATCCACAAAAGGGCCATAATACTTATCTTTTTCTTTTCCCAGACGCCTGTTCCGAGTAATGAAAATGCGAGGATATTCTTCCGACCACGTAACCAGAACGTAAGGATACTTCTTATCATCTTTGAGCAGCACGTTGAAGTAGGGTTGATGCTGCTTAACTAGATTGGCTTCTAGCGCGAGTGCTTCGGCTTCGGTGTCGGTAACGATGAATTCAATCTCTGCGATTTGCCGCACCATCATCATAATGCGATCGCTTAATTTCTGGGAGTCGCGGAAATAAGAGCGAACTCGCGATCGCAATTTTTTCGACTTGCCAATGTAGAGGATGCGATCGCTAACATCCTTCATAAAATAGACCCCTGGTTCTGGCGGAATCTCTTTCAGACGGCTTTCCAGGCGTTCTGGCTCTTTGAGGAGCGGCAGGATTTTTGTAGATGCGATCGCTCCTTCAGCCGATAGATAACCAGCTTGAGTTGTGGCGGGAAATAATTCGTTCCCATTCCTTAGGGTTTGCGGATCTGTCATCCTAATACACTCCTAGACAGCAGCAATTGTTAATTTTTAAGTCGCACCCTTGAACAAACAGTAACGGATTTTCTATCTGGTAAAATTTCGTACCCACCATTTTTATTTAATTCTAAATATCAGTGCAAATTCGTAATTAACGTTTTTTACTAACTTCACAACTCAGTAAAAATTCGCATTGTTTTTAATTTTTAAAGACGAGATCTCTTTCCGGAAATCAGTTAAGCTTTGTTGAAGTCATTACCAGGTTAGATAAAGTTATAACGAATAATGCTAATCTTTCAGCTTTTGAGTTGAAATTGGTTTTAAAATGCTGCTACAACATTTTTTGCTAACTACCTCCCCCTGGTTAAAATTATGAAATTGGAAGAGTTTGAGAATCAATATCGGAACGCTATGGATGACACGCTCAACCAACTCCAGACAGTGATCTTGTTATTGGCACAAGTAGAAGCTCAGGTTAGGGGAATAAGTTCTTCTGTGCAAAATCTAAGCCTCACCGTGGAAAAATACATTAACGAAAATAAAAGTGAATAACGATTGATTTAATTGCCAGAAATTCACGAAGTCGTTAATGAATTTCTTCTGCAATAGCTTGTCTCAAAGAAACTAGATTCACAGGTTTAACAAAGAACCGACGTGCCCCCAAACTAAGGGCACGCTCTTCATCTGCTTGAAAAGCATAGGCGGAAACGACAAACACGGGGATGTGGAGCCAGTCTGGCCTTTCTTGGATTTGCTGGAGTAGCGTATAGCCATCAATGTCTGGTAATTTTAAGTCTAGCAAAACTAAGTGCGGCTGAAACTCAGCCATCGTCTGAAAAAAATCAGCCCCCCCGGCTAGGGAGAAAACTTGGTATCCCAGATAACCAAGATAGTCATTTAGCAGCTGTCGATTCGTTTGGTTATCCTCAACGAGCAAAATTCGCTTAGGAGATGCTTCAGCACTGAAGTCGGAATTCGGGTTGAATTGTGAGCGTTCAGTCTCAGCGCTCCCGTTAAATCGACCTGGGAAGATAGTTAAAAGTGATATAAGCATTAACCGAATCCATTGCACTCAGTGTAGCTATAACTTTATTAATAAGTTATCTGGTTAACAATAGATCAAAGTTGAATGACACTTAACTTTTGCCCTGAACTAAAGTACCCTTTAGCAATGCTCTTCGGGAACGGGCTAAGAGCTAAAGTCAGTTTTAACTGACCCAAAAACAGGTTGCGAGCTTTAAGGTGAGAGATTTATCGCAAGGCTCTTATATCAGTGCCATTCGAGTGAAGTTCAGGTTTAGGCAAACTTAAAAATTGACGTGCTGGGGTATTAGCAGGATACTGATCCTCTCAGCATGGCTTAGTATATCTCTGGCTAAGGGAATTCCTAATGCCTGAAAAACTTTCAGCAGCGTTGCAATGTATGGCACTCCCAGCAAAGTCGGAATGAATTCAGATAGGCGAGTACTCTGGCAAGACAATTTTGATGATTTGTTCCAGAGGTCATTAATGGCGTCTCTAGGGTAAACAAACTCTTTAGATTAAGCGGGGCATAGTACAAGACGAGTGACTCCTGAAAAGCATCTTTTCAACCCTCAGTTGTTCAAACTAGACTCCTCAACAAGTTAGCTATTTCGTTCCCACAATGCTCCAGAAGCTCCAAGAGCAAGGATTCTAGGGACACTGCCTTCGGGTGCATCTCGTTTTTAAAAACATTATTTATCATTGAGGACCCTACTCTAATCCCCGTGAATCAGAATTCTTCCTTGTCTTGGCTCCGAAAAGCGGGGAGATTAAAGAGGGTACAGGGAGCGTGAATCTTGCCTTGCTCCGTGAACGGGGGATTGAGGGGGTTCCTCCATCATAGAAGTATCTGTTTGAAGCAATTGGTGAAACGGTATCACCTGGAAAAATGCCTAAAAGAAGCGAAGGAAAAATAGAATTTCTTTCTCACTGTTTACGGTAAGGGATGAGGTGGCATTCCGGATTGCAACAACGCTTAAATTGCAACAAAAAAAGGGAGCAGATAGCTCCCTACTTTTTTAGGCTAAGACTGTGGAAGGTGCAAAATTTATGCTGCTTTCTGCAACTTGCGCTTAGCAGCAAAGAACCCAGCCAAACCAATTAAACCTAACAATGCGGAAGGTTCGGGTACGTCGAGGGGCGTTGCTGTCTGGGAAACCTTGAAATTTACAGATGCTTTAACAGGGACTTTTCCAAAAATAGGGCTTGACACAGAACCTAACGCCAAACCTTCACCAGAAATATTACAGGTACCACTCAGGCACACTTTAATCTTATCGAACTCATAGCCTTTTACAGTCAAGATATCGGTAATCTTGCTGTAAGAGAAATTAAACGTAGAAAGAAGATCGGTTGGACTATAACTTAAACCCTTGAAGATGGAGCCAAAACCGCTAAAAGAATCAATGGAACCCAAATTACTGAGGTAACTACCAAAATAATCTCCTAAATAACCGAAAGGATGATCGAGGGTTAGTTCTGAATCTCCTGCATCTTGCAGCCTACCGCTGAGATTATCGATAATGTAGCTCTTGTCTACATCCACGGTGAAAGCCCCGAACAAGGAAACAGTGCCACTGACCTTCCCAGAGTAATCGAGTTTTGTCAATTGGGCTGCCTCAACAGGAGCCATACCAATTGTGCCCAAAGTGACAACTGCTGCTCCCGCAGTAGCGATTGATAACTTTACATTTCCTAACATCTTGGTGTCTCCATCAGTTCTCTGATTGTGCTTTCGTACAGCCACCGCAACCGGACTATCAGGCGTGTTATCGGTTTTGCGCTTCAGGTGGTACTGGACTTCTTGGCACCCTCAGTATGTCTGTCTATTTTTTACTACAACTGTCATAATTTAGTGGTATTTACGGAGAAGTTGGTGAAGTTACCGTAAATTTACTGTGATGTTTGTATAAAGAAAAAATCGGCCCGCCTCTTTCTTGTCACCCCGTCAAGCTCTATCACTATGATACGAAAGCAGTTTAATTTCTAGGGTGGGTATTACCTACCGGAAACCGAACAAAAACCCGGTTTCTTCAAAAAACCGGGTTTTTAATCAAATAGATAATTTATTAAGCAGTTTTGTTGGCTTTGCGCTTGCTAGCAGCAACCATTCCACCCACAGCCATCAAACCGAGCATGGTAGAGGGTTCTGGCACAGATGCGGGAGGAATTACGCCTTTAAGCGAAACTTCGTAGTTACCACTGTGAGATGAACCATCTGCACCTTTTCCAGCGCTGTTAGTCAAACCACTTTTGGTAGCCAAAAAGCTGTAAAGGTACTGACTTTGACCATCGATGGTAGCTTTTACTACTTCGCTAGCTTGGAATCCATTAGGTAGCAAAGAGGCAAATGCAGAAAATTGTGGATTACTTTTATAGTATGCTTTCAAGTCATAGTGACCAGCAAGGCCGATATTGATGTCGGTGCCACTAGCGGTAACGTAGGAAACGTTCGGGTCGCTGCTGCGTTGAAAACCACCAATATTATAGAAAGTATTAAAAGCGATAGATCCGAAAACATTTCCAACGTAGTTTGCTTTACCAGCATTGGTTAAGAAAGCATTAAACCATGTATTTGCCAAGTTGTTTTGGCCGTAAGTGGTGTTCAAACCTGCACCAAACCAGTCAGTTGCTGTTAGGCTGCTGAGGGTGAGGTTTTTGCCTGCAACTGTCCCTTTAACGCTAGTTACAGCGTTAGATGCCATAAACTGTGCATTAGTCTTAGTTTCGCTGCTGGCAAATAATTCAATGTTGCCTCCTGGTGCGCTGCTGTTACCACCTAGAATGCTATCTAAGTTAGCGTTGGGGTTGATGTAGGTACTGCTACCTTGAACATCGTAGAGTAGGTAGTCGGAACCCGATATGCTGAAGGCGGATGCTGGGGCGGTAGCGATCGCACTGAAGCTTGCTGCCAACACTGAAGCGCTGAGCAAAATTTTCTTGATAGTACCTGTCATTTTGTGTGTCTCCACAAGTTTTCTGTCTAGATGAGTTTTGCTGGATAACGCGCACAGTAGCTAGGGCGCGGTCAGTTTTAGATCGGGGTTAACAGTTCCAAATAAGCAGGGACAACAATCAAGCGCCCGTCTTTTTAGCCTGTTTTTTGTTTATTCACTTGTCTCTATTCAATATAGTCAAATAATTAGTCTTAATCGATAAACTTTTGATGATTTTTAGTAAAGTTTGAGTAAAAGATTGAAGGGAAAAAGCAATTTTATTTTCCCGTATACTGACCGTAGTAATACACAGTAATAGTAGACATAAACCTAAGAATAGGAAGACTATCCAAAATATAAATTCTGTCAAGAGTAGTTTCCATGAGAGTCTTAAGCTATTTCAGCATTTAACCTGCTTTAGGGGCATTGCCAGTCTTTAGTTATTACAGAGGCGATCGCTCGCATCTATACGTTAGTGGCAACCGCTTTCTCCTACGGCTGACTACTGACAACAAAGCATCTATTTGAATCTAGGTGATATTAAATGTCTAAAAACTTACTGCTTCTAACTGGTTTTTGCGCTTCCAGTTGTTTCTTATTCCGAGACATATACGCAGAAGTTAGTGAAATGACCGTAGATTTACGGTTATGTTGATTGCAGAAAAAATAGCTCCACTCTCTTTTTGAGGCGAAGCTAATCAGTTCTTGTGCATTTGATTTGACTATTTACTTGGCACACGCAAGATAAGACTTGCAGCCCTTCTAGGCAGCGATCGCTGTCATTATCACTTAGACATTACCGGGGCCATCTTTTCAACCGCCATTTCTAATACTTCTGGATCGTGTACCAGCGCAAACCGTACATATCCTTCTCCAGATTTACCAAAACCGGCACCAGGTGAGGCAGCAACGCCAGTAGTTTCTACCAAATGGGTGCAAAAGCTGATGGAGTCCTGTGCCCACGGTTCTGGCAATTTAGCCCAAACATACATGGTGGCAGATGGGTTGGGAACCTCCCAGCCAATTTTGTGAAGCGCTTTAACAAAGGCATCCCGACGTTGGCGAAAGGTTTCAACTGCCTCCTTAACGCCTTCTTGAGAGCCACTCAGGGCTGCGATCGCTCCATTCAAAATTCCTTGGTATTGGTTGAAATCAACTGCCGCTTTCACCTGGCGCAAGGCGCGGATCAGATTTGCATTCCCAATCGCGTAGCCGATGCGAAAGCCGCCCATGTTGTAAGACTTCGATAAAGTAAAAAACTCAATCGAGACGCTTTTTTCGGGGTCGGCTTGTAAGATTGAGGGAACCGCAACCTCTTCAAATACCAGGTCGGCGTAGGGAAAATCGTGAACCAGCACTAGATTATGACGCTGGCAAAAATCAACCGCTGTCTGGAAAAACGATAGGGGCGCGATCGCAGTTGTGGGGTTGTGAGGATAGCTCAGTACCATCATTCGTGACTGAGCCAAAACCGGCAAGGGGATCTCCTCAAACACTGGCAAAAACCCATTTTCCGCCCGTAGTGGCATTGGGTAAATTTGACCACCAGCTAGGTAAACTCCCCCAGCATGGGATGGATAACCAGGGTCAAGCAGTAAGGCAAAATCCCCTGGATTCAGCACTGCTAAAGGTAAATGAGCGGTGCCTTCCTGGGAACCAATTAGGGTTAGCACCTCGGTTTCCGGGTCAACCGGAATCCCGTATTTCTGGGTGTACCAGCAAGCGGCAGCTTGGCGAAAAGCTTGAGTGCCGTGAAACAGCAAATAGCCGTGGGTTTTGGGGTCAGATAAAGATTGGGCGATCGCATTGATAACCCGATCCGACGTTGGTAAATCGGAAGAACCCAGCGACAGATCGATGATATTTTGTCCCGCCGTCCTGGCTTTTGCCTTAGCCCGATCCATATCGGCAAACACATTGGTTTGCAGGGGTTGTAAACGCTTGGCGAACTGCATATTTAGTCTTTAGTCCTTAGTCTTTAGTCCTTAGTCCTTAGTCTGTTGTCCGGTGTTTTTTGTCTCTCACCGAGCGATAACCAATGACTAATGACTACTGACTGTTTACAGGTGAGTTTCCAGGATACTCATTAATTTCTGCTTCCCAATCGCTCCCTCATAAGATTCAATCACCTCACTGTCTTTAAACAGCCTGAGAGCTGGAAGACCTTCTACTTTGTACTTTGCCACAGATTCGGGATTGGGGCCGCTTTCCATTTTCACGACCTTGAGGCGATCGCCATAAGTTTCCGCAGCGGCTTGTACGACTGGCGATACGAGGCGGCAAGGGCCGCACCAAGACGCCCAGAAATACACTAATACTGGCTGAGTGGCTTTCAGGACTTCTGTTTCAAACTCTGCATCATTAATTGAGATTGTGCTGCTCATGTCACCCCCGATTGACATTTATATTATTGCTTTACCTACTTAACACGGTATTCAAAACCGTTGCCAGCGGGCAGGAAAGCAATCAAGGTTTACGCCTTACTGATTGTAATACAGTACCTCAGGCGGTTCGTTGGGAATGGGGGTACATCAAGGAAATTTGCGATCGCACTTGATGAGTGCAAAAGCTTTATTCAGAACTGTAATCTGGACAGTCGTATCTGTATTTTCTTATTTCCAGTAGTAAAAACTTTATTTTTTTAGCGAACTTATGTCTAATTAATAACGACTGATTCACAACTTTTTCAAAATTAACTAATCGACCTAGGCACGCTCGGCATCACCAAGGCTTATCTCTTTGGCATCAATGTTGCTCCCTTTCGCTAAAACCTACGCCAGCAAGCGAAAATTTATCCTAAAATCTTCAACTAGCAACGCTTCTGAACGTGCGAAACTTATCTGTGTCAAATAGCACTAAACTTCAGAGAAATTTTGCTAACTTCAGCCCTAAACTAAAGTTTTGGCTAAAACCCAAAACCTATCTAAACGGGTTCAAACGCTTACTAGGAAGCTAAAGCTTCCTTTAGCTTTAAGCTGGAAATTTATTTTCAGGCTGCTTGCGTCAATACAGTTTTCCTTAAGTCAGCCAGTTATGGCAAGATAGACCCTCTTAATCCCATCGCCAACGAGTGTCAGATGAATGCAGAGCGGTCTATCAAAGTTTTGATTCGTAGATAAGGTATCGAAAAGTGCAGGAATCTATAGGTTATCCAATTGTCTTTTCAGGTCTTCTAATTCGTTATCAACTGCGGAATTAGATTTAGGGGTAGAGGAAGTGGTTGGGTTTCCTGCCGGTAGTTGCGCTTGGGTGGTGGAAGAACCAGTCAACTGCGCTTTCATTGCTGCTAATTCGTCATCAACATCGTTGCCGGATTCGAGCATGGCAAATTGCTGATCTAAATTATTGCCAGTAAGCTCGGCTGCTGCTGTGGAACGGGCTTCTAGTTCCAAAACTTTTTCTTCCATGCGCTCGAATGCACCCATTGCGGTGCTGGTTCCCAAGCGTCCCACGGTGTTTTGTAGCTGCTCCTGAGCCTTAGCAGCTTGTGCCCGTGCCTTGAGCATATCTTTCTTGGTCTTGGCTTCGGAAATTTTACTTTCCAAGGCAATCAAGTTGCGCTTGAGGGTGTCTACCTGAGTGGTTTGTCCATCCAAGCTAGTTTTTAGGGTAGCGGCAGTGTCAGCGTTTGTCTTCTTGCGTACCAGTGCTTCTCTAGCGAGATTTTCATCGCCTTTTTGCAGAGCCAACTGAGCGCGGTTTTGCCAGTTGTTCGCTTCGGTTTGGGCTTGGTTGTATTGTTGCTGAGTTCGTTTTTGGGTGGCAATGGATCTAGCAACAGCCTGACGCAACTGCACCAGGTCTTCCTGCATATCGATGATGGACTGCTCCAGAATTTTTTCTGGGTCTTCAGCTTTGCTGACCACATCGTTAAGATTGGCTCGGACGACTCGGCTAATGCGATCGAATAATCCCATGACGCTGTTTATCCTCTTGGCGTGTACTAATGTAGGTATTTCCAGGCTTTGAAAGTAGCCTTGAGCAAGTTCAATTTAGGAGGTCAGGTTTTCCATCGGTGCAGTAGTCGGCAATTGCCTCAAACACCATTTCTAGTCTAGGGCGCTAGGCAAGAGTGACTTGGGCAACCTTCAGGAATCGTTAAAGACCCAACACTTTTCTTCCTAGTCTAGAAACTTCTAGTCCAAAGCGGTAGTTTCCAGATCAAGAACTTTCCAGTTGGGAGCGAATTTTTTGTAATTCGGCATCTTGGCTAGGGTCAAGTGCCTGCTGACTAGACGGCAGTTGCGGTGCTTCGGTGCCTTGGCTCAGCTGAGCTTTCATGGTAGCTAATTCGGTATCAATATCTCCAGCATCTTCCAGGGAGAGAAATTTCTTTTGCAGGTCATCGCTTCCGAGTTCAGCGATCGCTTCTGACTGCGCTTCTAGTTGCAAGACTTTTTCTTCCATACGCTCGAAGGCGGTCAGAGAACTGGCAGTGTTGACACCGCCTAGCATCTCATTAATTTTCGCAGATGCTTGAGCCGAACGAGCGCGAACGATGTACATATCTTTTTTCGTCTTGGCTTCCGAGATTTTGCTTTCTAGCGATCGCATATCTTGCTTGAGCCTACCGACGACTTGATTTTGTTGCTCGATCTGCGCCTGCATTGCCTCTGCGGTTTCCTGATAGGATTTGCGCTTGGTTAGGGCTTGGCGAGCTAAGTTTTCGTCACCTTTTTGCAGTGCCAGTTGGGCGCGATTGTACCATTCTTGGGAAGTAGACTGAGCTTGGTTGCATTGTCGCTCAGTCCGTTTTTGGGTAGCGATCGCTTGAGCCACCGCCTGCCGCAGTTGAATCAAATTCTCCTGCATTTCCATGACCGTTTCTTCCAGGATTTTTTCTGGATCTTCCGCTTGTCCAATCAGACTGTTGATGTTGGCTCGAATTACTCGCAAGATGCGGTCGATCAATCCCATGTCAGTTCTCCATTCACAACGCACGGGTTCAGTGGAGCGCGGTCACGCGATCGCAAACACGGCAGCGAACCCCTAAAAGCAGTCGCCCTCTTAGGGCGTCGCAGTCCCAGTAGCAACGTTAACAGAATGCTAGGTTACTTTCCAACTCAACCACCTCCAGCTTAAGGCTGATCGACCGCCGCAGAAATCCCCTGTGTCTGAAGCTCTTTTACCAATGTTTGAGCCTGAGATTCTTTCTTGAACGCACCGAGATAAATTTGGGTGCCTTCTGGTGATAAATAGGCATCGGGAACAACCTTTCGCGCCTGTTGCAAGGAGCTTTCGCCATTGTATTTTACAAACACATAATAGAAGCCCTCTGGATTCGGCGCAGGAGTTGCCGCAGTCGGGGAGGGTTTCACACTCGGTTGTATACTCGGTTGTCCAGAGGCGGGGCGTTGCGGCAATCCTGGGAGAGGGCTGGCGGGTGTAAGGGGCACTGTTGCGGCTGGCGGCAGCCCTGGAAGCGGCACCGAGCCAGATTGCCCAGATGAGGAGTTTGCGGGGGCAGGTGAACTGGGTAGCGGGGAAATTGTTGGCACCGCTACTTGGGTTTTGGGTAAGCCTGCCACATTGGATCTTGAAGCTGGACTGGAAGATGGCAAAGTGCTTAAAGTATCCAAATTCACGTCCACAAATTCGTCAGTCGCCAGGTTTGGGCCACTTGGCGCAGCTCCAGCTGCTGGGGCATTGGTGGTTGGAGTTGTTGCCGTTGGAGTTGTTGCCGTTGAAGTTGTTGCCGTTGGATTTTGAGCAACGGTGGGAGTGCCTGACTCCTGGAAGCGATCTAAACCTAGAAAACTGAGGCTGCCAGGATTCGTCACCAAATAGCCCAAGGTGGCAGTTGAAAATAGCAACAACAACAAGGAACCAACTCCTAGGGGAGTCAGCAGGCTATCCAGAAAACTGCGTTCTGAGCGACGAGGAGCTGACGCCTCTTCTTCCACCAAACTTCGCAGAAGTTGTTCGGAAGATTCCAGATAGTCATTGGGAGGGACGTGCGTTGAAGTTGGATTGACAAAATCCGGTGGATCTGCTGCTGGTTCTGGATGCCAAGCTGGCTCTTGGGGTGGCGTGGCGAAGGTCGCTAGTTCCGCTCCAGGAGCCGATAAATCAAAAGATGGCGCGGGTGCGGGCGGTGTATACCCTGTTTCATTCTGGATCGTTGTCTCAACTCCCTTGCCTTCCAGATTTGCTGCCTGTGGTGGGCTGGCTGGCGGCGGTGGCGGTGGCGGTGGGGTGGCGGGCGGCTTTGCTGGGGTGGGTGATTGATTCCTGCCTCCCGTAGCACTCACGGAAATTAAGTCGATAGGTTTGTTGCGAACCCGATCGTGATTCATGCGGGGGGCAGGCGACGCCCCACGTCCCCCTCGTTCGCGTCGGTATCGAGATAATTCTTCTTCTAACTGCACGTCGAGACTGCCCAGAGCTGCCTGCAAGGCTGGATTGATGGACTGGGCGGGGGAGGGGCGAGTAGAAGACTCAACCGAATGACCTTGACTCATAGCTTTAGCTACTGACGAATCTTGGAGAGCTGACGGATCTCTTTATTACACGTTGTTTTCTGCTTGAAGGCAACCGTAACCCGAATCTGCTGTCTTGGTTTTGAGTACGATCGAGCAAGAGGATCGATCGTTCTGCCATTTAGCTGGGGATTTGTTGGATGTCTTTTAAATCTCTTCATCATATCTTAGGGGCTATCGAAAATCAGGCGGCGTGGCAGGCTAGCCAAGAATTTCAGCGGTTACTCAAGTGTTGGCCTTCGGTGGTGGGAGTGGCGGTGCAGGCTCAAACGCGACCGATTTCCATATCGAGGGGCGTTTTGTCGGTTGCTACATCCAGTGCGGCTTGGGCACAAACGCTGACTTTTGAGCGTCAGCGAATCCTGCAAAAGTTGAATGCCCATCTAGGTAGCAATTTGGTTGATATTCGCTTTTCGACGGCTCAGTGGCAGAAGAAGCCTGGTTCTAATCGTTCCTGGTATGCACAGGAACAATCGGTGGCATGGAAAGAGCATCCCAGTCGAGTTGTTGAGGGGAAATCTTCACCGTCGTTGAACCAGAAGGCACAACTGAAAGAACCCCACGAAGCTTTTCAACATTGGGCGGAGGGTGTGCGGGAGCGATCGCAACATTCACCGCTTTGTCCCCAGTGCCAGTGTCCCACCCCTCCAGGAGAACTCCAGCGCTGGGCTGTGTGTGCCCTGTGTGCTGTCAGGCAATGGAAAGGCTAGCTTTCAGTAGATTCGGTGCCATTAAGCCGAAACAGGGATTGCTACTAGGTTGCGGGCAACGCTTACTTTCTCTGGCGGCACCCCTCAAACCCCACAAATCATCTGCATCACTTGAATTTATTTAGGTCTATCTGCTTAGTTCCTAATTCAAACCGGAATGTGAAGTTGCTTTGTATCGTATGTTACAGATGCTAGTTTCCTCTCCGTTACATCTTGTAACTTGGACGCCTGCGTAGCCTTCTGTACAAAAGTCTTCTAAGGCGGAGCTTGTATGCCACCAATGCCCTGAATTTATGGCATCAATCTCTATTCCCGATTGCTTCGCCCGTATGCTGACATCCTTACTTCCTAAGTAGTTACAGGGAATGTAATGATTTTAATTGCCTACTAAGGCTGACTCAAAGAATTTTAGAGGCAAAAATCTCAATTTAGTCGATAAATGCAAAGTTTGTCATTTAAATCAAGAGATAAAAGACTGAATAAATGAGCTAAATTTAGTCTTTTCTGGAACGGATACGTCTAAGGTTTGTCTTGATCCCCATAGGGTTTTGTTAAAAAATGGTATTGTTCATGAGATTACTTACTATAGATAGATGTGTCCGTTTTTAATGTTTCATGTGTCTGTCTATTACACAAAGCTAAAGAAAATCTAAATCAGTATTTGTACTTGGGGATCGCTAGAACATAGACGGGGAATATAGATTACAACATTCCAAACTCTACAACCGTTAATAGAGAATTTTAATATAAAGCATAGATAAAAATTCTCCTAAAGAGGACTCCCATGAAGACCTTAAATACTGTAACTTCTGCCTGCCGGTATTGTCAGTATTACAAGCCCGAAGGGCGTCGTGGGGGTCTTTGTCAGCAACTCGGCGTGCCCGTTCGAGGCGGCTGGGGAGCCTGTTCTTTAGCACTTCCGGCATTTGCGCCGTCTTGGGAACGTCTCGAAGTAATGATGCGCTGGCAGGATGAAACCCTGAAAACACCGGAGGCGCTCTCAATCAAATGTTCGCTGAACTCTTCTCAAGAATCTACCTCGCTTAACGAGAATGTTTCTACTGCCCAACAGTCAGTAGAAGAAGAGGCGCTGCTCGTATGAATAAAATAAAGAATAGTAAGCTCACCTTGCAGTTTGTCAAGGCAACTTGCTTCAACTCTTAAAAAAATAAAGATTTGCTTTAGAATCGCACCTTATTTAAGTCAAGGTGCGATTTTTGATTTAAGAGCCTTGTAGGATACTTTTTTACAAAAGATGACTCTTTAAACCCGTTTTTTTTTCAGAAAACGGGTTTTTCCATTTGCGAACGACTAAGGCAGCCAAGGATATTGACGGAAATCGGGTGGACGTTTTTCCAAAAATGCCTGCTTGCCTTCGGCTCCTTCCTCAGTCATGTAATAAAGCAAGGTGGCATTACCGGCAAGTTCTTGCAAACCAGCTTGTCCATCGCAATCGGCGTTAAAAGCAGCTTTTAGACACCGGATGGCAATCGGGCTTTTTTCTAAAATTTCATTAGCCCACTGGATGCCTTCTTGTTCCAGCTGTTCTACAGGCACGACGCAATTCACTAAGCCCATTTCTAGTGCTTGCTGTGCGCTGTACTGGCGGCAGAGAAACCAAATTTCTCGCGCCTTTTTTTGCCCAACAATTCGGGCAAGATAGCTGGCACCAAATCCACCATCGAAGCTGCCGACTTTAGGGCCAGTTTGCCCAAAAACAGCATTATCTGCGGCGATGGTGAGGTCGCAAATCAGGTGCAGGACGTGTCCGCCACCGATGGCATAACCTGCCACAAGCGCAATGACGACTTTGGGCATGGAACGAATTAGGCGTTGCAAGTCTAGGACATTTAGGCGGGGGATGCCTTCATCGTCTACATACCCAGCTTGTCCCCGCACACTTTGATCGCCACCAGAACAGAAGGCGTATTTGCCATCGGTGTGAGGACCAGCGCCAGTAAATAATACGACGCCAATGCTAGTATCTTCGCGAGCATCGCAGAAGGCGTTGTAAAGTTCAAAGACGGTTTTGGGGCGGAAAGCGTTGCGTTTGTGCGGGCGATTAATCGTGATTTTAGCGATACCGTCGCCTTTGTGATAGAGGATGTCTTCGTAGGTTTTGGCGGTTTGCCAGTTGATTTGCATAGAGAGTTGTGAAGTATTTCGAGTTGTGCAGTATTTCGGCTTGAGAATTTTAACCCAGTGTTTGAAATTACGGTGACTAGGTAGAACCTCAAGAGAGAGGAGGCTTGAGCGATCGCTGTGTCATCATGACGACAGGGCTAAGAAAAGGCATTTTATGGGACAGACTGAGAAGAATTCCGAAGTCGAATCTGAGAATTTTAATGCTTTATCGTCAGATAACGCTTTAACCAATCCGAAAGCAGATCGATTAGGATATGCAACCTTTGCAAGATATCTAGCAGACAGTATTTGCAAAATGAGCTTTCCGGAAGGCTTCGTGATTGCAGTCTACGGTTCCTGGGGTTCTGGCAAATCGACGCTGTTGAATTTTTTAGTTCACTATCTAAAGGAAAAACCAGAGAACGAGCAACCAATTATCGTACCCTTTAATCCCTGGTTGTTTTCCGGGCACGAAGATATCACAAGGCGCTTCATTGACCAATTACAGGCTGTTTTGAGTGAATTCAAATCTGTACCGAAAGGCTTAAAAGATCGACTAGCCGATTTCGGTAAACTGTTTTCTGAAATTCCTATTCCTTACGCTCCAGCGGGTAAGGTAGTAGAAAAAATATTTGACGATAAGCAAAAGGATACTTCCGACTTAAAAGAAGAAGTCGAAAACACACTGCTAAAGCAGCATCCGCGAATCGTGGTAACAATTGACGATATTGACAGGCTTGCCACTGACGAAATTAGACAGTTGTTTCGCGTTGTCAAAGCCATTCCAAATTTTACAAATGTTGTCTATGTCCTAGTCTGCGATAAAGAAATTGCCCTCAAAGCACTTGCAGACACGCAGGGGACAACTGGAGAAGCCTATCTTGATAAACTTGTTCAAGTTCCTTTTGAGTTACCAATTCCCAATAAAAACTTACTCCGTAGGCTACTTTTTGAAAAACTGAATTTCGCACTTGCTGACACCCCAACACAGCTATTAGATAGAAATTATTGGGGAAATATTTACTATCAAGGGATAGACCACTTTATTACCAGCACTCGCGATATTACTCGTTTGATAAACACCTTAAGCATGACGTACCCGGCAGTTCAAGGTGAAGTAAACTCAGTGGATTTCATCGCTGTTGAGTCGCTGCGAGTCTTTTGCCCAACGATATATGACATCATTCGCAAAAATCCTAAAGCTTTTGCAAGAGATACGGATACCAAAGGTTTTATAAGTGCTACAGCGGACGAACTAAAATCTCTTTACAATTCTTGGCTTGCTCAGCTTCAAGATGAGGATAAAGAGCCAGTTAAACGGTTGCTATTGATCCTCTTTCCTAAGTTATCAGCGATTTGGGGTAATAATACCCAATACGTTGCACAACAAGAGTTAACATGGCGCAGACAACTGCGCGTATGCAGCTTAGAAGTATTTCCAGTCTACTTCCGTCTGGCGTTACCAGAAGGTGAATTATCGAATACCGAGATGAAAGCCATCCTTGCTTTGGCAGGCGATGCGAAGGCATTTGGAGAAACTCTTGTAGAACTCGCTAATCAAAAACGTCCTGAGGGTACGACCCAAGTTCGGATATTTTTGGAACAACTTGAGGATTACACTGAAAAAGAAATTCCTTTAAATAGCATTCCTTCAATTGTGCAAGCTTTATTGGATGTGGGCGATCGCCTTTTGCGTCCTGAAGACGAACCGTGCGGAATGTTTGATTTTGGAAATGATATCAGAATCGAGCGCATCATCTCACATCTGTTGCGTCGTCTTGAGGAACCAGCACGGTTTGAGGTGTTGAAACAGGCGATGTCAAATGGTAAGGCAGTTTTAACCATTGTGGACAAAGTAGTCGTCCTAGGTCAACAACACGGTAAGTTTGGAGCTAGTGAATCAAATCTAGAACAAGAAAGACTTATCAGCGCACAGCACCTTGATGAACTTGAAGAAATTGCCTTAAATAAGGTGCAAGATGCCGTGCAGCAAAACTCCCTATTACAAACGCCAGGTTTAGCACATATCCTGTATTATTGGCGGGAGAAAACAAGCGAGGATGAAGTCAAACAGTGGGTTAAAGAGGCGATTAAAAACGACGAAGGGCTAGTTGATTTCTTGGAGAAGTTTTTTGAAAAAGCATTTAGAAAACCTGAGTCTAATATGGGTCAAACCACCGGCTACGGGCTTGAGCCGAATTTACTTGAACCCTACGTTGACGTATCTTTAGCGATTAACCGGCTTAGGAGCCTTCTTGAAAAGGATTGTTTAACAGAAGAACAGAAAAATGCGATCGCGCGATTTATTGAAGAATATGACAGGAGTCAGCAGGAGAAAGATTCTGACGATCCATTAGCATGAAAGGCTGAATGATTCACCAGAGTTAACGTTCACAGGATATCTGCTGCCAATTTTCCCAAATTCTCTTTCCGCCATTTGGCATCTACCTTGCGATTGGTTGGCAACTCTAAAACCCGGAGTCCCTGCGATGGCAATGGGTTTAATCGTTGCTTCAGGTGTTCCCAGGATGTAATCACTTCATGCTCTACATTGTAAGTAGCACAAAGCTGAGCAAAATTTATATCCTGTGGTGTGGCAAAAAATTCTTCAAAGGGTGGGTTAAATTTGGAAATCGGCAACATTTCAAAGATGCCGCCGCCATTGTTGTTAATTAAAATTATGGTCAAATGCCCTATAAATTTACTTCTCAGTAAAAAGCCGTTAGTATCGTGCAATAAAGCTAAGTCACCTGTCAGCATCACAGTGCTTTGATTGCGATGTGCAATGCCTAAAGCAGTCGATAAGGTGCCATCAATGCCATTCGCGCCTCGATTAAAAAAGGGCTGAATCCCGGAATTGTTGGGTGCCCAGAAAAACTCTACATCTCGCACCGGCATACTATTAGAAATAAACAGAGGAGTGCCCGGTGGTAGCGTCTTGGAAAGTAACCAAGCGGCTTTTCCTTCAAAAAGTGTGTACATTGTTGCCATCGTTTGGTCGATGGCTTTCCTGACCTTTGATTCGGCTTCACACCAACTGCTGAGATAAGACGCGATCGCTTGCGTCTCTACAAGTTCATTTGGGTAGGTTTGAAATAGGTGTTCTATGGAGATTCGCAGGTGGGTTGTATTGCCGTGCAAGGGATCTAAATTGTGGTGGCTGGGGTCAATTACCCATCGGCGCGGTTGAGTTTTATCTAGCCAGTTTCGCAGTTCTTTACTGGTAGGTAATTCACCGATTTGAATTACCATTTCTGGTGTCAGTTTTTGCGCTAACTGCTGATTACGCAGGATTAAGTCATAGGTAGAAATTAGATAATGGTTCAGTTGACTATAGTTCCTTAATGGAGATAGCGCCTCAGCCAATACAGGCCATTTTAAAGATTTGGAGAGGTGCGCGATCGCGATCGCATACTCTTCCGGTATTTTCGGTTGTGCAGTCCCAGCGATAATAATTCCTCTGTCACATTGCTGCCACTCCTGTATGGGGTTGAAAGTGGTAGGTTGCAGGTTGAAAGTTGCTCCTAATGGCTGACAATTTGCAAAGAAATCTTCTTCTAGTAGAGACGCACCATTTTGCATATCTACAGCACCGTCGGGAATTGGGGCGAGGGGGTCGCGGAAGGGGATGTTAAGATGAACGGAGCCTGGAGTCGGAAAGAGCGTTCTTTCCCACGCATACATCACTGTCTGCCGCAGATAACCCAGCATTCCCATCTCTAGAGAAGGCAACGCTAACTCAGCTTGCCAGTTGGGATAATTGCCAAATAATTTCACCTGATCGATCGTCTGTCCAGAATGACAATCTCGCAATTCTGGGGGGCGATCGGCGGTTAAAACTAAAAGCGGAATTCGACTTTCCCTAGCTTCAATTACGGCTGGGTAAAAATTTGCCCCGGCAGTTCCAGAAGTGCAAACTAACGCCACCGGCAATCCAGATTTTTTCGCAATTCCTAATGCCAAAAATGCGGCGGATCGTTCGTCCAAAACAGGAATGGCTTCTATCTCATCAGTTTGAGCGAAAGCAACAGTAAGGGGTGTTGAACGAGAACCTGGACAAATAACGGCTGTGGTTAATCCTAGTCGCTTTAATGTTTCGGTTAGGATGGAAGCCCAGAGGGAGTTGGTGTTACGAAAATCAACGGGCATTTAAAAGAAGAATGAACCGCAAAGACGCTAAGAAAGAAAGAGAGAAGAGAGAGTTCCGGCTAGACTAAGGCTTTTAGAAGTGCCTGGAGTTTAAGTTGAATTTCTGCTAATTCTTTATCTGGATCGGAAC
Organism: Trichocoleus sp. DQ-A1; assembly: GCF_039961955.1. Classification (NCBI taxonomy): domain Bacteria; kingdom Bacillati; phylum Cyanobacteriota; class Cyanophyceae; order Leptolyngbyales; family Trichocoleusaceae; genus Trichocoleus; species Trichocoleus sp. DQ-A1. The sequence continues at coordinate 83,857 of NZ_JAMPKE010000008.1, read as the reverse complement.
CAGCAACGATACCGGCACCGGCGTAGAGTCTGGCACGACAGCCATCTATGAGTGCTGAGCGAATTCCCACAACAAATTCACTATTTCCTTGGCGATCTACCCAACCGAGCGGCGCGGCATATAATGACCTATTGAAGGTTTCATAGCGGCAAATTTCTTTCTGGGCACTCTCGCTGGGGACGCCAGCAACGGCTGGTGTCGGATGGAGTTCAGCCAGGATTTCTAAGGGATGAACGCCTGCCGGGATTTTCGCCTGAATGGGTGTCCATAAATGCTGAATATTTAAGAGTTTCAATAGCTGTGGTTGGGACAATACTTGAGGATTTAAACCTAGCTGGGAAAGGCGATCGCGAATAAAATCAATGACTACTCGATGTTCGCGCCTTTCTTTTTCACTGGTTAGTAACCGATTTGCTAATTCCGCATCTTCACTTGCTATTTTTCCTCTGGGTGCTGAACCTGCCAGAGCGTCCGTTACTAATTCATGGTCATGAATACTAATTAAACGTTCGGGACTTGCACCAATAAAACTTTGTCCCTTGCCGTTACTGGTGGAAAAAATATTGCAATCAGGATTGCGAGTTCGTAAATGATTGACGGAGGGAATTAACTGGAAAGGAATCGGGGAGATAACATCAAGGGCGTGAGCCAAAACAATTTTATGAATTTTTTCTTCCTGAATTGATGATAAAGCCTTAACCACCGATGATTTAAAATGGTTTACATCTGCAACATCGTGTTTCTTAAATAGTTTTCTGGCATCAATTGCGATATCTAGAAAAGATGCACTATGAAATCTTTCTAAACTAGTAACTCTGATTGCCTGAAATGTACGCCATAAGCTTTCAGTTAAATCTTGAATATTTATCTCTGAATCAATCAGAATATTTGCGACTACTACCGAAGTCTGATTTTTTAGAGAGATTTGCCATCGGGGTAAGAATACTGTGGCGGAAGGAAAAAGAGAATCCGCTCCTAGATTTTCATTAAAAAATGTAAAAGCGCAGAAAAAATGAGCGCCCGAAAAAGGTAAATTAACTTCACCAATACTCGTGGTATTGGCAATGCAAGATTGAATAAACTCCTGGGATTTGTTAAACCGATTGGGGCTTTCTAGTGTTAGCGCAGCTGCGGTGTCGATGGCAGCGATCGCTTCTCCTTGTGCTGGTTTTTCAAAGTAAAAGTGTAATTGATCGGGTCTAGCGATCGCCTGAAGGACAACCAACGGATCGACTGCTGGGATTTCTTGAGAAATACTGAGGAGCTGTGTCTGTTTTTTTTGTACAGCAGTCTGCTTAAAGGCTAAAAGAAATTGATGCAGTTCGTGAGTGTCTTGAAAAAGATTTTTAAGATAGGGTGTGACTAGCATGGAAGCGAGGATAGGTTGGCAATTTGATGTTAATACAACTAGCTGTGGCTCCTGGTTTATTGTTAGTAATCGAACAAACCTATCCTAAGAGCCAATAGAATAATGACAGTCCGTTGAAAACTGGTCGTATCTGCCAGTCTTCCCCTATTTTCTAAAAGTAAGGTGTGCTTACCAATAACCTTATTGAAATTCTTAACAATTCTCCAAAAATATTTCTTGAGGAATAAGGCTAAGCCTATGTATTGGTTTCTCTGTAGTATTTCTAGTTTACAACTTTTGCCTGCTTTTAAGATTGTCGTCATACTTTCAATGATTCCTTAACTTAAATTTCAGGATGATTACCGCAGGGGCATCTTCATTGATTAGATTTTAAAAACTCTTAAACATTGTATCTAAATCTACACTGTTTAGATAAAATGTGTGATTTGACCGAGCAGAATATGCGGGAGTTCATAACAAGTAGCTAGTTTTGAAAGAACCTGCTTAAGATTTGACATAGGCTAGTCTTCCATAGGTCAAGACACAACTGGAAACCTCGGTCTCCCTACTAAAGGGCTTGTAACAAAGTCTGTAGCAAATATCCTATCACGGCTTTAGAGTTGTAAAATTTGGTAGCTTCTTGGCAGTAGCATAGATTGAGACTAATGAATACAAAATTGATTAATCATCCCACCAGTGGAGGGGCAAACATCAGCGACCCCGGTCTTTGGATGGCAGCGATTAAGCCGCCCATGTACAGCGTTGCTATTATTCCAATTTGGGTGGGAACATCTGTTGCTTTTGCTGACACTCAAGTGCTTCAGGGAGCAATATTTTCTACATTTTTAATGTCAGCAATTTTGATTATTGCATGGCTGAATCTCAGCAATGATGTGTTTGATTCGGAGACGGGTATTGATAAGAACAAAGCCCACTCCTTGGTGAATTTGACAGGTAACAAATCATTAATTTTTTGGCTAGCAAATCTGTTTTTAGGGCTGGGTGTACTGGGAATCTTAGCGATCGCATGGTGGCAACAAGACCTCACAGTCATCGGATTGGTACTCCTGAGCTGTGCGTTGGGCTACAGCTATCAGGGACCTCCCTTTCGCTTAGGCTACCAGGGTTTGGGGGAAATTATCTGCTTTATTTGCTTTGGTCCCCTAGCAGTGGCGGCGGCTTATTATAGTCAAACCGGCACATGGTCGATGACCAGCCTTGCAGTGTCTATTATTGTAGGGATTGCCACGAGTTTAATTTTGTTTTGCTCCCATTTTCACCAGGTTGCGGACGATTTGGCAGCCGGGAAGCGATCGCCCATCGTCCGCCTAGGCACTCAGAGAGGATCGCAATTATTGTCCTGGTTCAGCGGCAGTATTTATGCGCTGACTGGGTTGTTTGTCGTTTTGCAAATTTTTCCCGTTTGGACGTTGCTAACCTTTGCAAGTTTGCCTTTCGCCATCAAATTATGCCGACACGTCCACCAGTATCACGATCAACCGGAGAAGGTCAGTAACAGCAAATTCATCGCAGTATCCCTACATTTTTGGAGTGGACTGCTGTTGGGATTGGGGTTTGTACTGCCGTTATAGCTGATGCAATATCGGTTTGAGTTTCGTCCTTACCGGCGGAGGTTTGTGCGTCCCTTGCAAACCAGTCACGGCATCTGGGACATTCGAGAAGGCATCATCCTCCGCCTCACTAATGAGAACGGGCAAGTCGGCTGGGGTGAAATTGCCCCCCTGAGCTGGTTTGGTTCCGAAACCTTAGAGCAAGCGCTGTCATTTTGTCGCCAGCGGCCGGAGGAAATTACCGATGAGATGATTTACTCCATCCCATCTGCCCTTCCCGCCTGTCAATTTGGCTTCGAGTCCGCTTGGGAAGATATCTCTCATTTTCAGGATAAGGCAAACCTAACCCCCCAGCCCCCCTTCCCTGCTGGGGACGGGGGGGAATTGAAAGCCTCTCTCCAACCCCCCTTTTTAAGGGGGGAAAGGGGGGATCGAGAGGGGTTGGGGGAGAGGTTCAGCGAAAGCCTCACAAGAGAATATGCGTACAGCGGCTTATTACCTGCTGGCGAAGCTGCCTTAAGCCAATGGCAGACGCTGTGGAACCAGGAATATCGCACCTTCAAATGGAAAATTGGCGTTTACCCAATTGCCGACGAACTAAAAATTTTCCAACGACTTACCCAAACACTGCCAGAAGGGGTAAAACTGCGCCTGGATGCCAATGGCGGACTCAGTTACGAGGAAGCCAACCTGTGGCTGTGGACTTGCGACAATGTTACGGCGGAGGAATTACCTGTAGAAATTGAATTTCTCGAACAACCGCTGTCTGTGGCTCAATTTCAGGGGATGGCGGAATTAAGTATGTGCTACGCCACTGCGATCGCCTTAGATGAATCAGTGGCTACAATTGACCAGATGGAAGCTGCGTACCGTGACGGTTGGCGGGGAATTTTTGTGATTAAACCGTGCATAGCCGGTTCCCCATCCCGTTTGCGCCAATTTTGCCAACAACATGAAATTGATGCCGTCTTCTCCTCCGTCTTTGAAACCGCGATTGGTAGGCAGGCAGCATTAAAGCTAGCAGCAGAATTATCCCGTCACAATCGAGCCGTTGGTTTTGGTATTAACCACTGGTTTGACGAAGATGAAGAAATCTGATTTAAGAACCTATGGAATCGCCGCTAGACTATCTTAAAAAACGTGCTATTGATGATTGGCTGATTGGTTACGACAGTCGCAACTTTATTTATATTGCCGAGCAATTATTTAATCAATTAACCCCACTTGCGAACTCTAAAAACAAACCAAAAATATTACTGACAGAGCGAGAACCAATCCAATTTCTTGCCAGCTTCATCGCTGCCTGTGCCGCTGGTTGCCCAGTTTTTCTTTGTAATCCCAACTGGGTTAAACACGAATGGCAACAAGTTTTTGATTTAGTCCAACCAGACATCATCTGGGGAGATTGCCCTTATCCTTTCACCTCCCCATCTTGTAGAGACAAAAATCGCGTCTCTACAACTATCAACAACTGGATTATGATTCCCACCGGAGGTTCATCAGGGCAGACTCGATTTGCCATCCACACCTGGGAAACCTTAATGGCATCCGTACAAGGTTTTAGACAGTATTTTCAAATAAATCCAGTAAATTCTTTTTGTGTATTGCCTCTGTATCATGTCAGTGGTTTGATGCAATTTATGCGTTCCTTCACCTCTGGGGGAAGATTAGCAATTGTGCCATTTAAAGAATTAGAATCTAGTGAAAAGTGCGAGATCGATCCATCTGAATTTTTTCTATCATTAGTACCTACTCAACTGCAACGTCTCCTACAAAATCCAGAGTTAACCGCCTGGTTATCCAGCTTTCAGACAGTGCTTTTGGGAGGTGCCCCTGCGTGGATAGAACTTCTGGAAGAGGCGAGACGCCACAGCATCCGCTTAGCACCCACTTATGGCATGACAGAAACCGCCTCACAAATTGCCACCCTCAAACCAGAATCTTTTCTCAACGGTACTAACAATTGCGGTCAGATTCTCCCCCATGCCAAAGTGACAATTTGTAGTTCTAGCAGCGAGATATTAGAAATCAACCAAGTAGGAACTGTTACCGTTAAATCTGATTCTTTGGCACTTGGTTACTATCCTGAAAAATTTCCTAATCAACAACATTTCCAAGTAGATGATTTAGGCTTTATTGACGAACAGAGTAATTTAAATATTATCGGTCGTAGCAGTAACAAAATTATCACAGGTGGCGAAAACGTCTTCCCCTCTGAAGTAGAAGCTGCAATTCAAGCTACAGGTTTAGTTGCTGATGTCTGTGTAATTGGTTTACCCGACTCTCACTGGGGACAAATCGTAACAGCCGTTTATGTTCCCAGTAAATCAGACATTTCTACTTATACTCTACAAATAGAAATTGAAGATAAATTGAGCAAATTTAAACGCCCTAAATATTGGGTGCCAGTAGAAACATTACCAAGAAACGCTCAGGGAAAAGTGAACCGCGAACAGCTACAAAAAATTGCTTATAGTAGGGTATTTGAGTGGCAGTATAACGAAGTGTAACGCGCTCTATTAACTCCCTCTTCGCGTCTTTTGCGTCTAAAGCGCTAACACGCATCCGTGCCGCTACGCGAACGCTAATGGGGTTTATTCCTCTTCTTCCTTCCATTGCTGGAGCCATCGAATCATCTCCGCCGGAATTTCCTTTCTACTTCTAGTAGCTGCATCGATGCAAACGTGCCGAGTAATTGCTTGTGCGACTACCCGATTTTCTGCAATAAATTGGTAATTAACTTCAAATTTTTCAGATGAAAGATGTTGAGGAATTAACTGAATAACTACTTTGTCACCGCAATACATCGGACTGAAAAAATCAACGCTGGCATGAACAATAGGAATCGCAACATTCGGGTTGCTGAAAAACAACTTGAGATTGATATCCAAAGCCGCTAGGGATTCTTCATAAGCTTCGTGACACATCGCCAAGACATTAGCAAAGTAGACAACACCGGCGGCGTCGGTATCCTGAAAACGAATCGTTCGGGTATAAGTAAATGACATTTATAGATAGATACGATCGCTTCGCCTTAAACTTTGTTTTACGCTTCTTGTAGCCTTTCTATTCTCTCATCTACCAACCACTAATAATTTTCTTCAGCTCTCCAACATCTAGACAATCGAAAGCAAAAGCTTTACGAAGCAGCTTGCTAGGAATAAACTCATCATACTTTTGCATTTTTAAACGTTCTTCAACAGCAACTAAATCTAACGCCGTAATCCTTTTATTGCCAAACGCCAGGATTTCCGAGCCAAGCTCTTCAACCCCATCCTTTCCAAGTTTAACGGTCATAAAGTATGGAGCTTGACCCCCAATTTTCTTGATATCCAGAGACTCTCTACCAAATAAATTTAGAAACCTCTCTAAGGTGCGGTAAGCGACAGTACCCATCCAAGGAAAAATGCAGCAAGTTTTGCTTCCTAATGAAACGATGTTATTTCTTTCAAATTCCCAAAAGCGAGCTAATTGACGAGCTTCATTCAGACGTTTTTTAGCATTACTTTGTAAGTAGCTATACTGAGACTCTTCAAGCAAAACTCTTCGCATCCGTTCAAGAACTTTTGTATGAATATTGCTACTGCCACCATGCCAAGAAATTTTAGCTTGACCTTGTGCTTGTTTGACAAAAACCGTTTTTGTTTTAACATCGCTATCCAAAACTTCCCACGTTCTCCCTGCCAAGGCAAAGCAATTGCCAACAGGTGGAGGCATCAGGATACTGCCAATTTCCATCGATTCATCCCTAACAGCATACTCAACCGTGTCGGAAAAAACGGCGTAAAAATGAAAATTTTTTACAATTTTCTCCCCAGCTAATCCGATAATTAATTTGTCTCCCTCAGTCTGCTGAAGGTGGTCAATTCCTATCAAGTTTCGGAGCAATTGCCTAAAATCATCTTTAGATATAGCTGCAAAGGGTGGTAAGGCTAAAACTTGCTGAGCTAAAGCTGCGGGAGAGAGTTCCTCCAGCGCTGCTAAAATACTCATTGTTTGGTGATATAAAAGGCTAAAAGGATATTTAACCGGCTTGATTGGCTCAATCCAGCGTTCTTCTAAGTAAAGTTGGATAATTGCGATAGCTTGCAACAGTTGCCAAGGAATTTGATTAGGAAGCGATTCCTCTGTTGATAGTTCTTCCTCCGCGCAAACAAACCGCATATCTGCCGCACTTCCTCGCCTTCCCGAACGTCCCAATCTCTGCAAGAAACTGGATACAGATAAAGGCGCGTTTAATTGAATGACTCGCTCTAATTGACCGAGATCGATTCCTAATTCAAGCGTGATAGTTGCAGCAGTAACAGATGGAACTTTGGTATCGCGCATCGCATCCTCAGCCGCTTCCCTTAAGGAGGTAGAAATACTGCCATGATGGACGTGATAAATATCTGGTAATCCTTCAGCTTCGGCTATTTCACGCAGGCTGGCAATCACTGATTCTGTATCTGAGCGATTGTTAGCAAAGATCAGGCTTTTTCGAGATTTAGTGATATCAAAGATATGCCTGTAGTAAGGACTAACAACTAAATCATCAGTCTCATCTGTTTCAACGGGAGAAACAAAAAAATGCTCTAAAGCCAGATTGATTTTTCGTTTTCCTCCCTCGATATCCGGAGTAATTACTGGCGTTTCAGTTCCCAGTCGCAGCCAGTCTTCAGCGAGTGAGTAATCGCCAAGGGTAGCCGATAAACCAATCCGACGGGTGGGATTTTTTACAAATTTTGAAAGGCGTGCCAACTGGCAGAGAATTTGGCAACCCCGTTCGGAACCCATAAAAGCATGGATTTCATCAATAATGACAAAACGTAAATCTCCAAACAAGCGAAACAGTTGAGTATTTTTATTAATTAAGAGACTTTCTAAAGATTCTGGCGTTATTTGCAAAATCCCTTTGGGATCTTTTAGGAGTTGTTTCTTCCGAGCCTGAGAAACATCACCGTGCCAGTGCCAAACTGGAATATCCGCTTCTTTTAAAAGGTCATTTAGCCGCTCAAATTGGTCGTTAATTAACGCTTTTATCGGGCTAATATAAAGTGCCCCAATCGTTGTAGATGGGTTTTGATGTAATAAGGTTAGAACGGGAAGAAAAGCTGCTTCTGTTTTCCCGGATGCGGTTCCGGCGGCGATTAACAAGTGAGCATCTGTGTCAAAAATAACCTTACAGGCTTCAACTTGAACGTCTCTTAATTCAGTCCAATCATGGGTGTAAATGTATTCTTGAATAAAAGGCGCTAATTTAGCAAAAGCCTGTTCGCTCATAGGGTAAATTCTGCAAATTCAGTATTCCCATCTACCTCTGGGTTTTTGCCGGGAGAAGTCGGTTTAAAACTAGAACCATGAATGAGTTCTCTAAAAGAGATGCTGGGGTTTTGCTGGAGGATATTCAAAATACTGATAAAGTCGCGGACAACTTCACGGGGTGTCAAGAATTTGTCTGCACCTAAGCGATTGACAACTTCTTGCATAAACTCTTGCAAGTCACTTGGTTTCAGAGTCTTATTATAGTTGTAATGGGTAGCATGAATATCCACCAATCGGTGCAAAAGCTCGGATATATTCTGCGGGGTTAATATTTCTAGTTGGATGACGGGTGCTGAGGTATCCTGATGACCTCCTTTGACACGGCTGCTTAAGCGCGATCGCAATGCTTCATCACTGTATAACCCCCGGCGTTTGTCCTCCACAAATTCTGGCGTTCCTCCGATAAAAATGCCGAGATTTTCTGCTCTTCCCTGCATCGTATCGTTGAACATTGCCAATAGCTTATCGTAGTTTTTTTGACGGGAAGCGGTATGAGTAATTTTGTACAAATGAACGGCTTCATCCACCAAAATTAAAAGCCCTTTGTAGCCAATATCGGCAACAAACTTGGCAACTAGCTTAATGTAGTCATACCAAGTCTCATCGTCAATGATGACACGCACTCCCAGCGCGGTTTTTGCCTCAGTTTTAGTCCCAAATTCTCCCCGCAACCAACGCAGCGCCGCCTCCTTTTTATCATCGTCATCAGAACGATAGCCGCGCCAATAGGCGATGATGACATTCGCAAAGTCAAACCCGTGAACTAAGCCTTCTATATCCTTAACGACTTCCCGAATTTTCTCTTCTACTTTATCGTCAAACCCAGTGTCGTTGGGTCGCATCCCGCTTTCTTGTGCAACTTGGTTTTGAATATTATTAATCCATCCTTCCAAAATGGGTGTGAAAGCGCCACCTTCTGGGCGAATTTTGGTGGAAAGATTCTGCATTAATTCCCGATAAGTTGCAACCCCTTTTCCGTCAGTTCCTGCGAGTCGCCGTTCGGGAGATAAATCAGCATCAGCTACTACGAAACCTCTTTCCATCGCGTGGTTGCGAATCAGTTGTAGCATAAAGCTTTTACCGGAACCATAGCGTCCTACAACGAAGCGAAACCCGGCACCGCCTTCGCCAATATTATCGAAATCCTGTAAAATAGCTTTGACTTCTTTTTCGCGTCCGACAGCAATATGTTCCAGACCGATTCTAGGAACAACACCTGCACCAAGAGAACTGATTAAAGCATTCGATATTCTTTTGGTAATTTTGATTTTCGTCATGATTTAAAATAATTTATTTGTTGCTATATAGGCGGACAAAGCTTTGACGTTTCTCATTCTGTCTCACCTACGAGGAATGAGGTGAGGTTTTTGATTCGGTTTACTTAGGTTTTATAATAAATTTTGATAAATTGTTAGTTTTATAAAACTAAGTTTCGAGCATCTTCTTCACTTTTGTCAAGTGTTCTTCTGCGATCGCAGGCGGAATCGATGCCGAACCTGGTTCAATGATAAAATCGCCAATGGTATCTATAGCACGTTCGTTTATTGCATCTATCAATAGTTGAGGCATAGTTATATTTGTCTCAGCGATTTTCTTGAGAGTTGCACCTGGATTGTTTTGCTCTACTATGGCTTTGATTATCTGAATATCATCATTCGTAAGTTTTGTTTTTAGAGCAGTCCATTCCGCTGATAAATTTTCTACTGATTGTTTTCTTTGTATTTCCAAAAAAGGGATTGTTTGGGATTGTCCTTTTTGAGGTTTTTGGAAGTTTAAGTTCCCACTCTTTAACTGCTCGTATTCCAACTTTAAAGAGGATACTTGCCCTTGCAATTGACCTAATTCTACTTTCAAAGACACCAGAGATTGATTCAACGCTGCTCTCTGTGCTTCCAGCGTCTGAAGCTGAGCTTGTAGATTATCTACTTCTGATTGTAAAGGGCGTTTTTGTTTTTTAAGGTTAGTGACTTCTTGCTCAAGGATTGTTTTATGACTCTGATTATCTGTGACTTGATCTTGCAGCCGCTTGAGTTCTGTTTTCAGGGAATTTAAGCTGGTTTCTATTTTCTGCTTTTCCGATGTTGCAGCCAACAAGGATTCATTGAGTTCTGCTTTTTGCCTTTCCAGAACCTCAAGTTGAGTTTGGAGAATAAACCCTTGTTCTTCTAGTTGGTATCTATAAGCTCCTAAAGTGGACACTTCCCGATTAATGACCTCTCTTCGGTTATAGCTTTCTGCTATTTGTCCGTGCAATTGGTTTAGGCTTGACTCCAAATAATAGAGATCATCCTCTAAGTTTTGTCTTTCGTCGGAAATCGCTTGAATTTCATTTTGTAGAAAAAACTTCTGCTTTCTTTGTTTAATTTGTACAACAATGGCTCCTGCATAAGTAGCAGGTACAGTAATTAAACCTGTAACCAAGGCTTTTGGGAAATCTCGGTTGGCAATAAAGCTCAGGAAAAAGCTCACACCGAAGGCAATTAAACCCAGTAAAATCCGATTGCTTACCTTAACCGATCGCATATCATTTTTTGTGAGATAAAGTCAGCATTTCCCAAGTTCTAATTCATACGAACAGAATTCTAATTATGTGTTTAATCTACGAGATTCTGAACCAGTAACAGCTAAATCTGCCCTGAGAAAGTCAATGAATTGCCGTGCTGTACGTCCAGAACGCCCGTTGTGGCGAGTTGCCCACTGTAAGGCACGATACTCTAAATCTTCCTGAGTGAGGGAAATGTCGGCTTGGGTTGCGAGATGGCGAACAATGCTTAGGTAGGTGTTCTGATCGGCGGGTTCAAAGGTTAAAGTCAGACCAAAGCGATCGCTAAACGACAGCTTTTCCTGAACCGTATCCCAGGCGTGAATTTCTTCATTGTCCTTGGGACGAGGGCGATCGCTAAAAAATTCTCGAATCAGATGCCGCCGATTGGAAGTCGCATAAACCACCACATTTTGAGGACGTGCGGTTAAATTCCCCTCCAGCACTACTTTAAGAGCTTTGAAAGCGTCGTCATCCTCCTCAAAGGAGAGATCGTCAACAAAGATGATGAACTTCTGAGGCACACCCCGCAACTGCTCGACAATGGTTGGTAAATCTTTCAACTCAGATTTGGCAACTTCGACGAGGCGGAGGTTGCGCGTATCAGGCTCATTTAACAACCCCTTCACCAAAGAAGATTTGCCGCTACCACGACTGCCGTAGAGCAAAACGTGCAAAGCTGGATGACCGGCAAGTAAAAATTTTGTATTCTTCAGCAAAGAGTCTTTCTGAGACTCGTAGCCGACTAATTCTGGAAGCTGCACGGGATCGGCATAGGAAATGCCTACTAACTGCCCAGATTGCCAGCGTAACGCCCGATAAGAAGCAAACAGCCCCGTTCCGTATTGCTGATAATGAGCGGCTAAAGATTCCAGCACATCTACCCAATTTTCTGACATTTGGAATTTCTCCCAAATGGGCAATTCGTGAATTGCACCTACCCTATCCTGCTGCTGGTTCCAGGCGACTGGTGCCGCGAGTAACTTGGCTGCGGCCTGCACCCACCGGCTCAACTGGTCGCTACTGCAATTGTAGAGGCTCTGCAAGGCTTGTAAATCGTGCTGGGCAGCAGCTACCAGCGCCGGAGGCAGTAAAGACGATTGCTGGACTTGCTTGCTAAAAGGATTGTCAGTTCTGAGAATTTGGGTAATTAGGTAGTCTTGCCAACCTTGATTTCTGGCGGCTAAAGCTTGAAACCAAGTGCCGTAAGCTTGCAGGCAAGCCAGTCCATTGGTGTTGCTGCTGCTTAAGGCTTGTAGCAGATTCAGGAAAGCCGTGCCGACTTCCCCACGGAGGACGGATTGATAAAGTAACAGAGAAGCAGCTTGACGTTGCAGAAATTCGATTGAAGCGATCGCTTGAGTATCCATTAATCAACTGAGTGGTGTATCTCAGCTATGGTAAATTGTCTCCCGACGCTAGAAATAAGTTCTACTCAAGCAATGAGGTTTTAACGAGATGAATCTGGGTACTATCGCCGCGATCGCTTACGGAATTTTAGCCATTGTCGGCGGCATCATGGGCTACTCTCAAGCTCAAAGCAAAGCGTCGCTGATTTCTGGCAGTATCAGCGGCTTATTACTCATTCTCGGCGGCGTGATGCTATTGCAGGGACAAGCGTGGGGGCTGATTTTAGCAACTGTTGTCACCGCTGTTCTCATCATTGTCTTTGCCATCCGGTTGTTTAAAACTCGCAAATTTATGCCTGCGGGATTAATGACGCTCTTAGGTTTGGCGGCGCTGGCGGTGATGATTCAACAACTGGTTGCGATAGTGTAGCGGCGCTTCTAGCTTTCTGGATCTATCCCAAGCGATCGTGCCTGCTTTATTGGCACGCTCTCCAAAATTAACACCCTTCATTCTTAAATCAGCTAAGCCATCAAAAAACTCAGAGAATCCGGCAACATTTCAATTTAGTAGCGACGGCAGGGAACACTAACCTTAGCGAAGCTTTTGCCCACATAGTCGCTTAAGGAGCTACCCATGAGTACCGTCAAAATTCAAGCTACTGAATATCCTATTCAGAAAGTATTTAGCAATGATTTTGTCTTCACCATTCCCCTGTACCAGCGTCCCTACGCCTGGACTACTGAGCAAGCTGGCGAATTGCTTCAAGACCTAATTGTATCCTTAGGTGATGGTAACGAGCCAATTGATGATATAAATCCCTACTTCCTGGGCAGCATTGTACTAATAAAGGCCGATAAACCAGACGCTCAAGTTGTTGATGGTCAACAACGTCTGTCAACGCTAACTATACTACTTTCAGCTCTGCGGACGTTAGTACAGCCCAAATATGCCAATGCCTTAACTAAGTTGCTCTACGAAGAAAGCGACCCAATCCTTGGCTACCCTAACCGATACCGTTTGACTTTGGCAAAGCGAGATGCAGAGTTTTTCAAGGAATACATTCAGGATGAAGGCGGTATTAGCAAACTGGAATCTTTACACTCAACTGCGCTTTCAGATAGTCGTAAAAATATTAAAGAAAACGCGCTGTTATTCCTGAAAGAGCTAGGGAGATTTTCCGAATCTCAGCGGGTTCGGCTCGTGCAATTCATTATTACAAGATGTTTTCTGGTAGTAGTTTCAACACCAGACTTAGAATCTGCATATCGGATATTTTCTGTGCTGAATGGTCGGGGTCTAGACCTGTCACTTCCCGATATTTTAAAAGCCGAGATTATCGGGCAAATTCCTGATGACCAAAAGGAAGCATACACTTGCAAATGGGAAGATATCCAAGAGAAACTAGGTCGGGAGACGTTTGAAGACCTTTTTTCATACATTCGCATGATTGCTCGTAAGGCAAAACTCACTGGTAGCATCCTCAAGGAATACCGTGAACATATTAAACCTTGGAATAATTCTCAGGAGTTTATCAAGACAACTTTATGCCCTTTAGCTGATGCTTTCTACAAAATTAAGAATACAAACTATGTAAGCGATAAACACGCCGAAGAAGTAAATAAACTGTTTAAGCAGTTAAATGATATCGATAATTCCGACTGGATACCTCCAGCTATTCTCTATCTCTCTCGTAACCACAGCCATCCTGAGCGATTGGTGAAATTCTTTACTGAATTAGAACGTCTTGCGGCGGGTTTGATGATTAAACGGGCAAATATTAACGAACGCATTGAACGCTATCGTCGCTTGCTAACTGCCATTGAGCATGAGGAAGATTTATATACACCCGATTCACCACTCCAAATTACATCAGAAGAAAAGAATGATATTCTCAAAATGTTGGATGGCGACCTCTACCTGACTCAAAAAATTCGTTTATTTGTATTGCTACGTCTAGATGCGGCTCTGTCAGAAGGTGAAGCCTCATACAACTTTCCCACCATTACTGTCGAGCATATATTACCGCAAAATCCTGCCCATGATAGTCTGTGGGTGAAGTCCTTTACAAGCTTGGAAGAACGCGAAAAATATGTGCATCGTTTAGGAAATCTGGCTTTACTCTCTTGTTATAAAAACAGTGAAGCGCAAAATTATGACTTTGATGTGAAAAAGCAAAAGTATTTCACCACTAAAAAAGGTGTTTCTCCTTTTGCGCTAACAACTCAAGTGCTAATGGAACAGGAATGGACACCCGAAGTCATTGAGGCGCGGCAGAAAAAGCTTATCGGCGTTCTCCAGCAAGTCTGGCGCTTAGAGTAGTAGGCTAACGCCAAGGCGATCGCTTCCTCATTTTCTCTAGTCCAGAGCGCGATCGCTCCTACTTTTTCTGAAGTTTAGATGTGCCTAAACTATCTGGCGAAGTGGAATCTCAATAATAAACTCCGCTCCCCTACCTGGTGCTGAGAGACATTGCAATTGACCATTGTGCTTTTCTACAACAATCTGGTAGCTAATTGCCAAACCCAGTCCAGTGCCTTTGCCAATGGCTTTGGTAGTAAAAAAGGGATTAAATAGCTGTTGTCTCACCGCCTCTGTCATTCCAGAGCCATTATCCGCAATTTTGATAACGACGCGATCGCACTCTAGTACCTCAGTGCGAATTTTGATCCAGCTGGGATTTGCCTTCATTTCGGAAAGCGATCGCCGTTTGTTATACTCATCCAACGCATCAATGGCATTCGCGATCAGATTCATAAACACTTGATTGAGCTGTCCTGCGTAGCACTCGACTTTAGGTAAGTGCCCGTACTCCTTAATTATCTGAATGTTGGGATGATCCGGTTTTGCTTTCAGGCGGTTATGCAGAATCATCAGGGTACTATCAATTCCTTCGTGAATATCAACCGCCTTCATTTCAGCTTCGTCAATTCGCGAAAAATTCCGCAAGCTAAGAACAATTTCCCGGATGCGATCTGCTCCCACCTTCATTGATGACAACAGGTTAGGAAAATCTTCCATCATAAAATCTAGGTCAATCGCTTCTATCTCTTCCTGAATTTCTGGCGTTGAGTTCGGGTATTGCTGATGATAGAGCCGCAATAGATTTAATAAATCTTGGGTGTATTCTCTGACATGGGTGAGATTCCCAAAGATAAAGTTAACTGGGTTATTAATTTCGTGAGCAATCCCTGCAACCAATTGTCCTAAACTGGACATTTTTTCGCTTTGAATTAATTGACCTTGAGTACGTTGGAGTTCTTGGAGAGTATATTCTAGCTGCTGATTTTTTTCTTTTAACTGAACTTCTTTCTCCTGACGGGCTTCCTCAGCTTGTTTGCGAGCGGTAATATCCATCACGGTGGCACCAAGAGCCATCGGCTTGCCATCTTCTCCAGGTATGGGAAATTGAGAAGTCAACCAGTGCATCAGGACGCCTGGATTGCCAGGTAATTCACCGCACGTCTCCATGTTGAGAATCGCTTCGCCTGTCGTCAGTACTTTGCGTAATGTCGATTCGATCGCTTGTGCAGCGTCGGGCAAGACTTCAGCCAGGGATCTTCCTAAATGTTCTTCTACAGACAAGCCATTGAAGTGTGCTAGCGCTTCGTTGATTTGCAGATACCGCATCTGGTCGTCAAGAATACAGAGTCCGACCGGCGCAACGCTAATAAATGAGTTCAAAAGCTGCTCGCGCCGCGCTAATTCTTTTTCCAACGCCTTGCGATCGCTAATGTCTCGCGACATCCCAATCAAACCGATAACGTTTCCTTGGGGATCGCGATAGATATTTTTTGTTGAGAGATACGTCACCGCGATGTTATTGATATAGACAATTTCCTCCAACGTCTGAGTTGTCCCAGAAGCCATAATTCTGCGGTCAGTCTCCATAAGTTGAGGGGCGACCTCAGGTGGAAATACCTCGGAGTCATCCTTTCCAATCATCTCCTCTACAGACTTGCAAAGTAGGTTGGCACCAGTGGAGTTGATCATTAAGTAGCGACCCTGAAGATCCTTGATAAAAATGATATCAGTTGTTCCTTCAATGACTGCATTCAAGAGGTTATAGCTTACTTGGAGCGCCTCCTCTGTCTCCTGGTGTTCGGCAATTCGCTGGTGTAATTGCTCGTTCAGTTGACTCAGCTCGATCGTGCGCTCCTCAACTCTATCTTCTAGCTCTTGATTCACCTGTTTCAGTGCTGCTTCTGCTCGGTGGCGCTGGCTGTCAACCGCATTCAGGAATCTGGCATTCCACCAAATTAGAAAGGCAAAAATAACTACGTTGAATACGCCAAAAAGAGCCAGCCCAAGTTCGCTGTCATAAATCTGAGATTGGTAGCCGCATAAAATGAACCAGCCCAATACTGAGGGAATGCCAATCGCGGCTGGCGACATCCGCCGCACCATCAATCCGCCTGCTTTGTCGCTTGTAACAACTGTCATCAGTCCTCGATCCGGACAAGCAAACAGGATGCCGATGGAAAGCAGGATGAATGCGATCGCTGTGTGCAACGCCACACCTGTGTTGTAACTCTTGCCGTACAACGAGGTGATGCCGTAGATATAGCCCAAAAGACCCAGAAAACCAATCAAAAACCCGCCTAAGCTAAAGCATTGAGCCGGACGGTACGCTCTTTTAGATAACAGCAGAAGGGCAGAGCCAAGCATGAAAAAGCTCAGGGCACTATTGGGAGACATTCGCCCTGGTGCAGAGGTGCCAACAGCGCCTGCTGGGTCTTTAAACAGCAGTTCGTCAATTCCTAGATTCCATCCAAACCCATACTCAATTAGTGTCAATAAACCGATTAAAATGACGATGATCGCCAACACTTGAGAAAGGTCAAACGAAGACTTTCTCCGGTTATCTTTTGCCTTTTGTCTTCTGTGTTCCGCGTCGTGCCACAAACACAAAGACAATCCACTCAGAATAAAGGCTATGCTTGTGTTGGCTTTCATGCTTACCAGCCCTGGCAAAATGCTTTTAAGGGCTGTAATATCTAATATCCAGCCCAGTAAAACAACACATCCAATGAGGGTGAGAATAATACCGGATTTTCTGGAGTAGGATTGTGGAAATTCGATAAACTCCGTCTTTTTAATCATAAAAACCGGACTCTTCCAAATATTAATAACTGACCAATGATTAACTTTTAATAGAGAAAATCTTTTGAGCTTTGCTAGATAAATTTATACAAATTACCAAAATAATACAATTTATCCTTTGTGCCTAAATATAGGCTAAACTTAAATTTATTCCTAATAAACATAGGATACATTTACTAATTATAAAACCGTATTTACATTGACTATTTGTCTGTTTTTTACGAAAAAGTCAGTAAATTCACAGATAAATGTTCTGACCTTGTTCTGAACTATTGTAAAAAGAACCATTTAGCGATCGCTTTTGTATTTATTGCAAGGACGCTAGCGAATCAAGAAGCCCATAACCCAGCCTAGTCAAGCAATCTTGAAAAGATTTAATCCATTCTTTTGCTTTCGCTCCTTAATCAGGTGGCAAGGCAACAAATAGCATCTCTGAGCTATCCTGGAATCGCCAGATAGCAAAAGTTGAAAAAATGCACTGGATATTAACCGAATCTTTAAGCGTAGAAAATTTAACAGTAGCGATCGCGGGTTTACCGGCATCTTTGCAAGGCACAAAGCTAGTGCAACTGTCTGATTTGCACTACGATGGCAAGCGATTATCCGAAACACTACTCGCAGAGGCAATTGAAGTCAGCAATCAACTCGAACCCGACCTGGTTTTGTTGACTGGCGACTTCGTGACTGATGACCCATCTCCCATTCACGCCCTAGTGCAACGGCTAAAACACTTGCAAGGTCGCGCTGGTGTCTATGCCGTACTGGGCAACCACGATAATTATTATCGTCATTCAAAACAAGTGGTGCAAGACGCCCTGACTAGCATTGGGATTCATGTACTCTGCAATGAAATTGCTTATCCATTGGGAAAAGAATTACCCTTAGTCGGACTTGCTGATTTTTGGTCGCGGGACTTTAATCCAGCGCCAGTGATGAATCAACTCGATCGGGATACACCCCGAATCGTCTTATCTCACAACCCAGATACTGCCGAGATTTTGCAAGAATGGCGGGTGGATTTGCAACTGTCGGGTCATACTCATGGCGGTCAAGTAGTAATTCCTGGATATGGTCCAGCGCCGCAACTGCTGCAAAACTTTCGTCACCTGATTCCCAAACCGATGCAGCGTTGGGTGCCTTTTATGAAGGAATGCAATAAAGTGGTAGAGCGTTGGGAATGGGCGCAGGGGTGGCATCAGGTAGAAAAAAACCAGCTATATGTGAATCGGGGGCTGGGAACCTATTGGCCCGGACGCCTATTTTGTCCGCCAGAAGTCACGGCGATCGCGCTGGTGGATCAAAAATAGTTTTTAGTTGTTAGATCAGGAATTTATGTTCTCGTTCATCCGGTCAGATTTATCTCAGTTACGCGCCTATATGCCCCACCCAGGCGGCGCATCAGGAAGTCCAGTCACTGGTTCAATTCCAATCGATCGGCTGGATACCAATGAATGTCCTTTTGATTTGCCAAAAGAATTAAAAGAAAAATTGGCATGGACTTATCAGCAGCTAATTGAGACGAATCGCTATCCTGATGGCAGTCATGCCCAACTCAAAGAAGCGATCGCCCAATACGCGAACGAATCCTTAGAGGCCCCCATTACCCCAGCCAATATCTCTGTAGGTAATGGTTCCGATGAACTCATTCGTTCCCTCCTGATTGCCACCTGTCTCGGCAACGAAGGCTCGATCTTGGTCGCCGATCCCACCTTCTCCATGTACGCGATTCTGGCTCATACCCTAGGCATTCCTGTGGTGAATGTCGGGCGTAAGGAAGCGAATTTTGAAATGGATCTTGCCGCTGCCCAAAAAGCCATTAAGGAAACCCAGAATCCGCCAATCCGGGTGGTATTTGTCGTTCATCCCAACTCCCCCACCGCCAACGCCTTAACTACCGCTGAATTGGAATGGCTGCGGAGTTTGCCAGAGCATATTTTGGTGGTCATTGACGAAGCTTATTTTGAATTTAGCCAGACAACCGTGGTGGGTGAATTGTCGCAGCATCCAAACTGGGTGGTACTCAGAACATTTTCCAAGGCGTTTCGGCTGGCAGCACTGCGACTAGGATATGCGATCGCTCACCCAGAACTCATCGTCGCCCTCGAAAAAGTCCGTCTCCCCTACAATCTCCCCAGCTTCACCCAAGCTGCCGCTTTACTTGCCCTTTCCCAGCGGCAACTGCTACTTAGCTGCATTCCCCAAATTCTTAGCGAACGAGAAAAGTTACTCGATTTTCTCAAAGAGCAACAGGATTTACAAGTTTGGCCCAGTGCCTCAAACTTCATCTACCTGCGTCTCCCGACAGAGGAAGCCCTGACTCGATTGGCGCAGCAACTCAAAGAGTTAGGAACCTTAGTTCGTCACACCGGCGGCGGCATTCGTCTGACGGTAGGCGGTGAAGAAGAAAATGAGCGATCGCGCCAGCATCTCCTGGCAGCCTTAAAAGCAATCAACTAAGCAGGATTAATTAAAAATTAAAAACTTCTTAGTTTTTAATTTTTAATTAATCCTCCAAATCCCGTGCCCTGCGGATAGTATCTGGCAACACCCCCACCAACAGCGCAAAGGCATCGTCAGGTACTTGCGTCAGCGTCTCCGTGCCAAAGAACTGCTTAAACTGTTCGAGGATCTTCTGTGCTCGTTGCAGCGGCACGGGGTTATCCGTAATTTGTTTCGTGAGTCTAATCCACTGTCTCCGAATCAAATAAGCATTCTGCCGTTCCTGAGCGGATTCAGGAGTTACCAATGACAAATTGCCCACTGGCAACACCCATTTCGCATCCACATCAAACAATCCGCCCACAGCCGCTCCTGGCCCAGCAAACTCTGCATGGTAGTGTTTGTAGAGGATCAAGCCATTCCGACGGCGACTATTCACGATCAACAGATGTTTATCATGCAGCTGATTAAGGATATCAGACGATTCCTCGTCAGGGTTCGGGCTTTCATTATTCATGCCATTAGAGCCTTGAGAGCGGGCGACACAGGTAGGGCTTTGATTGGCATCCGCTTTGTATAGGACAGTCTGGTAGCGCTGTTGGTTGTCGCTATCCATGTCAACTCTTACTGCTATATTTTTTCTTTGGGCATGCACCCGAACCGGAAGTACAGAGGCAAACCCAAGTCTGTTAGTTCTGGATGGATTGCAAGCTTGAGATTCAGTTTGCCATCTATTATGTATGTAAACAATAATTACATTATCAAAACATTTGACATTAGTATAAGTCACCAAGCGGTAATTCTTAATTTTATTTTATGGCATCTTGTCCGAGCGTAGAAAATACAACAGCCAGTAGTCGCCCACAACCTCACTGTATTGGGTATTCTTCAATAATCTACCCCCAAAAGTGACAATTGTTTAAAGTTAATGTGAAGTTGCGACAAGCAAGAGTCACTGACTGATTTAAAGACTGATTGAATTGATTAAACGTCTTTTCTAGCTAGCAATTTTCAACCCAATCATCCTCAAATCTAGAGAATCTCAGGGAGGCGAGGGGAAGGTTATTTTAGCTTCCACAAGGCAAGTGTTTGTGCAAGAACAGCCGTCGAGGACGCCCCAGCAGCCAGTCACTCCAGCTGGGATCGCTATGGTGCAGGTGATATCCCGCCTTCAGATAAAGCTGCCGTGCCTGATGATTATTTTCTAACACGTGCAGGTAGAGGTCGCAGAATCCCCATTCCAAAGCGGTTCGTTCGCAGCGCAGCAGTAACTGCTGCGCGACTCCCCGTCGCCGACACGACCGGTGGACAGCCAAATTCGAGATGTAAGGATATTGAGAACTCCACGGTTGCCAGGAACAGGGACGAAGCCCCATTTCAACCGTCCCCACCACGGAATCAGCATTTGTTCCTTGGCGTTCTTGTGCTTTTGGGGACGGGGATGAATCCTCTCCTCTCCCCTGATTGGTACTACCCGGAGCGACAGCGGCTAAACAGATGTAATTCGGAGGAATCAAGCGCAGTCGATTGCGTAAATCTTCGTAAATTCCTAGTCGAAATAACGGATAGGCCAAAGCCCAAATTCCTGACCGAGGGTGAAAGCTATCTGCCAGGATCTCGGTGAGGCTGGTCACATCATTTTGGTGGGCTGCCCGGATGATAAAGTGAGAGGCACCATTCGGTTGTGCGGCTCTTTCAGGTTGGCGGTGCAAGAGTGGAAAGCAGGGATTCACAGCCGAGCGTAAATTGGATATCTAGCAGGTTTCATCCTAGATCATTTTGCAGTGATTTTTGCAGGTTTAAGATCGGGGTACTGGAGCAAAATGAATTAACTGGGAAGATTGACAAGTTGCTGGGCTGGAGAGTTTCTAGGTTGCCCTAGCCGGGAAGAATGCCTACCTTAGGCAAAGCTTCTTTTGTTCCAGCAAGGATACTATTGTACAAGGAGTGCATCGGCCTAGGGAAAATTGGCATCGGACGGTAGAGCCAGCATCGCTATCCTGTCCGGAGCAGCAGCGCTCGTCCAGGTATTTCTCTAACAGCCTGTTATCGATCAATTTCGGAGCAGGGGATATGGAAGCGCGATCGCAGTAGTTATAACTGAGATCCACGCCCAAACGTTAAAGTCAGAAATGAAGAGCGGGTATTTTAAATAAAAAGTAAGTGACAAGTGCATTTTCTCCCCAAAAAGTTATTGAACTGGGTAGGTTCGTTGTCAGTCGTCTGACGACCATAAGCATTGCCTACACCCTACCCCGATTTCTCAGGAACCGCTGTTGGGTAGGACCAAGGCTTCCCCGCAAGGGGAGCGGGGAGCATGAGCCAGAACCGGGGTGTTTCTCGAAAATCGACACCAGAAGGTACAGCAGTACTGAAACTGAAAAATTAAGATTAATTAGGGTGCAACCAGGCAATTTCCACAGCTTCCGGATTCGGAAACAGTGGGATGCGGATAGTAGCTTGGATAGGGAGCGTCTATCTTTATCTCCCATCTGCTTTTCCATCTCAATCGCTGGAATAATCTGTGCATGAAATGGAGACTGTTTTGCATTTGCATGGGCGTAGGCATGAGCTGCACCATACTACAGCAGGAGAGCGGGGCATGAAATCCCAAGCCAGTAAAAAGCCCAAAATTCTGGTCGTCGATGACGAACCCGATAACCTCGACCTGCTCTATCGCACTTTTCATCGAGAATATAAGGTACTCAGGGCAGATAACGGCCCTGCGGCGCTGGAGATTCTGGCGCATGAGGGGGATGTTGCCGTGATCATCTCGGATCAGCGGATGCCCCTGATGAGCGGCACAGAATTTCTCAGCCTCACCGCCACCCAGTACCCAGATATTATCCGGATTATTTTGACGGGTTACACCGATGTGGAAGATTTGGTGGAAGCTATCAACGCCGGAAAGGTCTTCAAGTACGTCACCAAACCCTGGGATGCAGCTGAGCTAAAAGCGCTGGTGCAGCAGGCAATGGATACCCACAACGTTTTGAAGGTTCGGACTGAGGAACTATGCCGGACGCTGCGCCGCGAATCGCTGCTCAATACAGTCACGAATACCATTCGCAACGCCCAGTACCGGCGGGGCGGTTCGCCCCTTCAGCAAGTCCTCCAGACGATTGTGGAAACCGTGGGTCATATGCTGGAGGTCAGCGTGTGCATTTTGCGTCCCTTCCAGGAAGACGGGATGGCAGATGAAGGATTCATTTATCAGCGACAAGAGGCAAAAGGCAAGCGGCAATCCTCAGGACTCATCATTTCCGAACTGAGTCCATCGTCAGGACAGAGAACGGCAGGACAGAGGACGGAGGAAGAAGGCGGGAGTCAGGAGTCACTAGAATATACGGCTCCGTCTTCAGTTTTGCTCCCTGAGTCTTCTTTGGGAGAGAGCGAGACTGGGCAGCACAATGAAGATCCCCACTCAGTCTTGAGTCTTCAGTCCTCAGTTCTCAGTCAGTTAGTGTGGGAAACGCACGATGTAGAAGTCATTAATGATGTCGAAACAGATGAGCGACTTCCAGGCGATACCCCTGTAATTAGGCAACGCCTAGAGGCAATGCGACAGGCAGATATTCACTCTAGCTTGGTGGTGCCGCTGTATTGCCAACTGGAATTGATGGCAGTTCTGGCGCTGCACCAGTGCGGACAGCCGCGCGTCTGGCAGGATGATGAGATTCAGTTGGTGGTGATGGTGGCGGATCAAGCGGCTCTGGCTCTTTCCCAGGCGCGGGCTTACGAACAGGTTTCTCGACTTGCACAAAGAGAGGCCCTTGTCAATACGATTACAACGGCAATCCGCTCTAGCCTTGACCCGCAGGACATCTTTGCAGCAATTACGCAACAGTTGGGACAAGCCTTGCAAGTGGATGGCTGTGCCCTGTCGCTGTGGCGGAGAGAGGATGAGTTTGTTCAGTGCGTGGGCTTGTATGACGGGGCAGAAAGCCTGGTGCTGGATACATCGGTGAGCGAGGACCCGATTTTCTCCAGTACGAGCGAAGCATTTGTCACCAAAATGCAATTAGCTCCGCATCTCGGCAATCATACTTCGCTGCAAGCGAAGAATCCTCAATTACCCCACTCGGTTGTCCCAATTGCCGGAAATCCGGTGTTGCAACAGCTGCTAAATACACAAAACCCCGTGGCAGTCCACGATCTGGATCGGAACCCCGAAATGAACGGGTTCGATCTCCCTCTGCGGAGTCCGGCGCGGGCGCTGTTGGTGGTACCGTTACTCTCCGATGGTCAGATTATTGGTAGCATTACCTTGCGCCAAACGAACCGACCTCGCCGCTGGCACGCTTCAGAGGTTGAATTAGCGCAGGCGGTGGCAGCACAGGCAGCGATCGCAGTCACGCAGTCCCGACTGTATCAAAAAACTCGGCAGCAGGCGGAGCGGTTACTGGAATTAGACCGGCAGAAAACCGAGTTTTTCCAGAACGTTTCTCACGAATTTCGCACGCCGCTGACTCTGATGCTAGGGCCGCTAGAGTCAGCGGTCAATCAGCATCAGGATATGCCCTACGACCAAGCTGCGATCGCCCTACGCAACTCCCGCCGCTTACTGCGACTGGTCAATCAACTGCTGGATATCCAACGACTCGACGCCGGTCGAATGCAAGCCAGTTTCCGTCCTTGTAACTTAGTAGAATTTATCGAAACCATTGTCGAAGCTTTTCGCCCCTACTGCGAGAAAAAAGGCTTGCAGCTGACACTCGAAATGAAACCCTGTCAGCCAGTTTATTTAGATTTAGAAAGATTTGACAAGGTACTCTACAACCTTCTCTCCAATGCTATGAAATTTACCGAAGCGGGAGGTACGATAGCCGTGCTAGTGCAACCCGCTGGAGATCATGTCCGAATCCAGGTTTCAGACACTGGCATTGGCATTCGCCCGGAACAAATCCCCCATCTGTTCGAGCGCTTCCGTCAAGCGGAAGGGTCAGTCAACCGCTCCTATGAAGGCAGTGGCTTGGGTTTAGCGCTGGTGAAAGAATTGGTGGAACTCCACGGCGGTCAAATTTCTGTCGAGTCGGTTTACCGAGAAGGCAGCACCTTTACCGTTTGGCTGCAAACTGGAACCGCGCACCTACCGCTGGATCAGGTGTTGGAAGTGCCAACTGAAGTCCAATCCAATCGCGCTGCTGTGGAATTGGCAGATTTGGAGGTGGAAGAAGAAACTGGAGACTGGGAACTTTTGAGACAGGATGAAGCAGCATCTTCTCCGAATTCACTACCTACGGAGTCGCAACCACTATCCGCCTCAAGCGTCAATTCCTCCGTCATTCACACCGTTTTAGTGGTGGACGACAATCCAGATTTACGAGCTTATGTGTCTCGGATTTTGCTAAATGATGGCTATCAAGTTTGCATGGCTCGCAACGGCAACGAAGGATTCGCCGTCGCGAAGGAAAGGCGACCCGATCTGATCGTGACGGATTTGATGATGCCCTTTGTGTCCGGTTTGGATATGATTCGGATGCTCCGAGAGAACCCAGAACTCAAGGGAACGCCGATTATTTTGCTCACTGCCAAAGTAGACGAAGATACTCGCATTGAAGGCACTGAGAGGGGAGCCGATGCTTATCTGGCTAAGCCATTTAACGACCGGGAATTGTTAGCGTTAGTCCACAATTTGCTAGCGCTCAAGGAAAATGAGCGCCGAGTGGTGGAGCTGAATTCTTACCTGACTGAGTCGGTGCTGAAGCGCTTTTTACCTCCAACGATGGTGCAGAAGGCGGCAAAAGGCGAACTGAAGCTGGATTTGAGTCCGGAACCTAGGTTGGTTACGGTTTTATTTAGCGACATCGTGGGTTTTACCAGTTTGGCAAATACCTTACGAGCGCGACGAGTGGCTGAGTTGCTGAATGAATATCTAGAAGCAATGACCAAAGCCGTGTTTGATAACGGTGGCACGGTGGATAAGTTTATGGGGGACGCAATTTTAGCGCTGTTTGGTGCCCCAGAGGAACTGACACCCAACGAGCAGGTACGACGGGCGATCGGTGCGGCGCGACAAATGCACGCTTCTTTGGAGCAACTCAATCAGAAATGGTTGGAGGCAGGCATTGTTGGCACGAGCGATCGCGCACCCGTCCAGTTTCGCTGCGGCATTCACCAAGGAACCGCCGTGGTGGGAATGTTCGGAGGCAATCAACGGTCGGATTACACGGCTATCGGCCCTAGCGTGAATATTGCCTCTCGCCTTCAAGAAGCAGCGGAGCCGAATTGTATCCTGGTTTCTGCTGCCGTTGCCGATTACCTGGACGAGCAGGAAATGACCAAGTGCAGCCCACTCAAGCTCAAAGGCATCGATGAAACCGTTCTCACCTTTGCGGTTGAACTTAAAGAAAGTGCTGGGGACTGAATAAAGTGCTGAGTCCTCAGTCCTCAGCACTGTTCTCCGCTTTGCGCTTATCGTTGTGGGTGGCGCTGATTTCCACCGTCTTCGTCGCGATCGCAGGGGGACTGCTGGGCTACCTATTGGCACGTTACCGCTTTCCCGGTCGAAACTGGGTGGATGCTATCGTTACGCTGCCCCTAATTTTGCCGCCAACTGTGGTGGGATTCTATCTGCTGGTTCTCTTTGGACGCCAGGGGTTAATCGGACGCCCTCTCTACGAGGCGACTGGTTGGACGCCCATTTTTACCTGGCAAGGCGCAGTCTTAGCGGCAAGCATTATGGCATTACCGCTGATGGTAAAAACGACAAAGGCAGCTTTAGAAAGTGTTGACCCTGTTTACTTACAAGCCGCTGCTACATTGGGTCAATCGAATCTGCAAACCCTCTGGCGCGTTTGGTTGCCTTTAGCCTGGAAAGGTATCCTTGCGGGAATTGTTCTGAGTTTTGCCCGCGCTTTAGGGGAATTTGGGGCAACTTTAATGATTGCGGGGAATATTCCCGGTGTTACGCAAACGATGCCAATGGCAATCTACGAAGCCGTTCAGTCGGGACGCGACAACATCGCCTTGATTTTGGTGGGGATTCTCAGTTCGCTGTCTCTGTTCATTCTTTTTCTGACAAATTTTCTGGAACGTAGCGGATTTAGGTGAACGTCTACTGTTTCTAACAATAAGAGTCCTTCAAGTTTTGAGAATGGCACTACCAAACCAGCGTCCCAACGATCCGGCTCAGAGTCCCACCACTCGGCACTTACATCTTGTTAGCGCATCAACTCCACCTCCTTTAGAGAAGTCAGATGCGATCGCCTCCCAGCAGCGAGTCGATGCCCGGAATCGGTCTACATCGTCCACGCTGTGGAGTATTTACACCCTAATTTCTGTAATTGTCCATGTATTAGGAATGTGGATGTTGCAGCGGGTCATCATGGGAGCTGCCAGCGTCGATGTGGCTACGCAACCCATTCCCGTTGAGCTGACTACCACCGTTCCCAATTCTGAAGATAGGTTGGAGCCACAAGCGACCACTCCCCAACAGAGGCAACAGAGCGATCGCAACTTTAACGTTTCAGACGGAAACCCAGTACAGCAGCCGATTCCCCAAGAAAATCCTCCAGTAAATTCTCAACCGAGAATTCAACGCTCTTTCAGAATCCGTTTAAATCCTTTCCCTCAAGCTCAAAACCCTGCCGCTAACTCGCCTTCTACCCCGCAAAGACAGCAGCCGAACTCTGATGTGGTTGCGACCAGACCGAGCATCCCTACACCCGCTCCGCGCCCGCCATTTGTGCCGCAGCAAGCGCCTGAAACGGGTCGTCCCTTGGGGTCATCCTCCCAAGATGCGGGAATCCCCGTACCTGCACCGCCATCTCAACCGCAGCCATCATCGTCCCAACCCGTCGAACCAGCCCCAGCACTCACCCCTCCCCCAGCACCTCCCGTACAGGCAAGCCCAGCCCCAGCTCCCATTCCACCCGCACCGCCTGCTGAGGAGGCACAAAGCGCACCGGCACCCGCGCCCGCAGCCCAAGGGAAAGGCGTTGTGGCAACTTTGTTCAATGTCCGCTCTGGTAATGCTGGCGCTGATGAGCCGAACCAATTAGCCGTACCGCAGCAACAGCAGAAACAAATTCCCGACCTTGATTATCCGCTGCTAACTGGGCAAGCTCCCGAACAACCTATCGTCTTGCAAGTTTTATTGTTGATTGATAACACGGGTAAACCGTCAGTTCAGCGAGTGCTGCAAGGAAGCGGAAATTTAAACGATTCGCAGTTTGTCAATGAGCTAATTCAAGGCTGGAGGTTTCAACCTGCTTACATGGGAGGTGGAGCCGTTGACAGCTTGCTGGAAGTCTCTATCCGAATTTCTCCTCTCTCCCAGTGAAAAAATGCACGCCTCCCCTACTCAAGCTCTAAAAAATTGTGGTATACTAATCTAGTTATGGTTTGACCATACCTCAATTTGCGGGTGTAGTTTAGTGGTAAAACCTCAGCCTTCCAAGCTGATGATGCGAGTTCGATTCTCGCCACCCGCTTTTCCGAAACCTAGATAAGTCAAAGGATGTAACAATCCAATAACCCTTAAGTAGAAGAAATTTTGGGTATAAAGATTAGGTTTAGGTAGGAATCTAGGTATTAGTTGTAAGACAATCTTTACTACTAAAATTAAGCGAAGTTTTCAATGCCCTTTTATATGACTTTGTAAGGCGCTTCAATTCAGTTAGTCACCTTTCTAGACAGAGACCGAGAATTGTATTTATTTTATTGAACCATTAAACGGCTGAAAGGCTCATATGATAAGGGATTTCAGGCTATCCCAAGAAAAAGCCATAAAACCACATTCAAAATATTTTAGGTACTAGATGACCTAAAGTAAATTTCATGGCACTTTAAAGGGATTATAGGTGCTAAGTAATTTTACTCAATATCAATAATTATGCTTTTGAAAACCATGAAAACAGTAAAACTACTCAAAGGATAATTTAAAAGTAGAAGATTCCTAGTGTTTTAACTGAGTTATTTTTAAGCTGCAAAAGTTATGGTTTAGCAACAGCTTAAAGTAATTATATAAAAAATGAATATTTCAGTTTTGCAAGAAGCACTCGAATCACTAATTAATACAATTATTAGTTCTGATCCAGAAGAAATGAATAAATACTTAAATAAAATTCGTTCGGAAAATCCTACTTTAAGTAAAAGGGGGATTGCCGAAAAAATAATTCATGAACAATCTATTAATAGTGGTTTATTAGGTGCTGTTACTGGATTCGGAGGTTTAGTTACTTTACCCGCAACTATTCCTATAGATATAGTTAAATCTTGGAGAATTCAAGCTTTTACAATTCGCTGTATTGCTGAAGTTTATGGGTATAGCTCTCAGGCTAATGATTTAAAAACAGACATTTTTCTGGTTTTGTCTAATGGTTCTATAGAAGAGTTAAAGAAATTAGTAATCGCAGAAGCATTAAATTCAGCGCCCAAACACGCCTTAAAAGCTTTAGGAAATGTAAAACGATCAATTATTGAAGTAACTGCAAAGGCAAGCACAAAGTATGCTGCTAAAGTTATTACTAAACATGGTGGAAAAAAAATAGTTAAATACACTATGAAAGGAATGTCAAAACATTTGGTTAAAGCTTTATGGAAAGTAGGAGGAAAGAAAGCAGTAGAAAAGTCTGTTCAGAAAACACTTGGCAAAGCAGTTCCGGTGATTGGTGCAATAGTTGGAGGTAGTTTAGATTGGGTTTCTACACAAGCTGTAGGAAAGTTAGCAATTGAGTATTATGAAAACTCAACTCCTGAATGGATAGATGAAGTTTTAAGCTTATGTGTAGAAGAAAATAGGGGTTAAAGATGCTTGCATTTTTCATTCATGGGGTTGCTACAAGACATGATAAGTATGCTTTTGAATTAATAGAGAAAATCAGAGATGATTTTGATAAAAGAAAACAAACTAAACCTTATTTTTTTTGTAGTCAATGGGGAGGAGTTTTAGAAAATACACCCCCACTTTGGAAATGGGTTCAGCAAGATTTAAATAATTTTTGCAATAATTCTAAGATCGATTTAGGAGATGTGTTTCAGTATAGTCAATATCGTGAATTCTTTATCGATCAGTTTTTTGGGTATCTGTTCACTTACCTAAATACAGAGAATGGTATGGAGATTAGAAAAATTATTGCATTACAATTATTTGAGTTTTTAAAAAAGCATCCTCAAGAAACAGAACTTCATTTAATCGCTCATTCTT
The DNA here is from genome assembly GCF_039961955.1 of Trichocoleus sp. DQ-A1. NCBI lineage: Bacteria > Bacillati > Cyanobacteriota > Cyanophyceae > Leptolyngbyales > Trichocoleusaceae > Trichocoleus > Trichocoleus sp. DQ-A1. The sequence continues at coordinate 54,053 of NZ_JAMPKE010000008.1, read as the reverse complement.
TAGGAGGAGTAATTTTATATGATATTTTGTTTTCTGATAAATATGGAGCTGACGATCCAGCATTTTATATAAGAAATATGATAAAAGGTTTAAGTGTTTCTAACGGTACACCAAAAGTTTATCTTAGAAGTATTACTACAATGGGTTCGCCTATATTACTTTTTAATTTCATGTTAGGTATCCCACCTGAAAATCTAAAAAAGTTTGCTAGTAGATATTTAAAACTACCTTTAAGATGGATTAATTTAATTCACGCTTCTGACGTTTTTGCATATCCTCTTTCTGCAAGTTTAAATATTGATTCATCCTGTAATCTCTTTTTTAGAGATAAGTTTATTGCATCTCACAATCTTATTAAAAAAGTTTCACAACCATTTTTTGGTTTAGCCGGATTATCTATGGCTAAAGGATTAACAAGTTCTCATACGTCTTATTGGAATAGAAGTAGGGTTGCTCGTTTAATTACAGCTAATATTTTAGGAGACTGTGAATTTATAGATTCTGTAAGTCCTTATAGAAAACATTTTTGATTTCTGGTGTTCGTCATCAACAATGTTTTTAGATTGGTAAATTTTATGATTCGCCAAAGTTAGACTTTGAGTTTTAAAAATCCATCGCTGATGCTGCCGTTGATGGTGTAGTTCCAGAGGGATACTTGCGATCGCCTGCCCAAGCCTATCAAGATGTAATCGCTTGGCTAGAGAAGCTAGAAACAGGCGTCCAAGTCATCGCCCGTCCGAAGATTGTAATTCCGATTCCCGATAACGACCCAGCAGACGTGCAGCGGCGGTTGCAGCGTTACGGCGACTTTTCCGCCATGAACCGCCACTGGAACCAAACCCGAAGCGAAACTACTCACCATCGCCTACAGGAGAATCCAGAGGAGTGGTCGAAACATCATACTTTATACACTGAGTCAAGGAAAAATTGGGCGGTCATCCCTTATGAAGAGATGATTCGCTGGTGCCAACAACGTAGCGGCTACACTATCGGTGATTTCGGTTGTGGTCAGGCGAAGCTGGCTGAAGCGGTTTCAGATCGCCATACAGTTTACAGCTTTGACCATGTTGCTGTGAATCAGGAAGTTATTGCCTGCGACATGGCTCATGTTCCCCTTGACGATCAAAGGCTTGATGTAGCGATTTTCTGCCTGTCACTGATGGGAGCGAACTTCACCGATTACCTGCGGGAGGCGAACCGCACTCTGAAACTGGATGGTCAGCTTCATATTATCGAAGCAACTTCAAGATTTAGCGATCGCGCTCAGTTCCAAACTGACCTAGAGGCTTTAGGATTCATTGTTGTCAGCGTTCAGGATGTATGGAAATTTACCCATATCCGTGCCTTGAAGACTGAACTTAGACCTCAAGCCACAAGAGAACTCCAATTCTAGGGCATTATTGCCGTCACACGGTCTAACGAGCCAGGGTTTCAGCATCGCCAGCCTAAAAAAACAAGGCAGACTCCTGCCTGCCCTATATAACATCAAGAACAACCCCTGCGGAGTTGCCCTGATGATGAGACCCTGCATCCGCACTCAGCAGATATTAGGGCGCTCAGTCTTGAGCAAATACTATTTCCTTAGTCTTTGCCGGTAATGCCTTCCAGAGCTTTCTGAACTTTTTGTTCAACTGATTGGACGCCTTGCGAATTTTCGTTGGTACTCATCTTCTCAGCATCAGCAGATCCTTGAATTTCATTCAGACCCTGCTGGGCTTCCTTCTGAGTCTCCTTAAGCGAATAGGGGTCTTTCAGAACCGCCTTTTGTGATTTCTCTTCAATCTTCGTCAGATTGGCTTCTCCGTCTCCGGGGCGACTGTTGGTGCCGCTATATCCTGCGGGGGTTTTTGTGCTGCTGTAGGCTGGAGTTGCATAGCTGAACAATAGTAAAGCGCAAAAACAAGCAGCGATCGCCATACGCACTGGACGTACCCAAGCAGACAGGTTGAAACGGATCGATTTCATAGAGTCCCTCTCTCCTAATTTGTCGAAATTAGCACTATTAAGATTTGTTGATCGGATTCAGACGAAACAACTGCCTGAACGACCTCTCTTATTTGCTCAAATTTTGGAGCTTCTGACATCTGTACCTAGGTATACTTGCAATAAATCTTTAGAAAAGGCAATAGAAGTCAATAATTTGGCTTAACTTGGCGATAAAAACTGAATTTTGGGTAATAGTGGGTCTTCAACCACACCAATTCCCTTAAATCCCCACCGTTGCAGCAACCCTTTTACCTGGCTTCCAGAGATTGACTCAACAGCGAAGCGATCGCTGACATCTGGGGCATGGGCGTTGAGATAGCTTAGCGCATCAAAATGTTCGCCAAACATCAACAAATAGCCAGAGCTACTGGTTGAAGAACTTGTATCGGGTTGAGCTAAAAGATATTGACCATCAGCTCTCGAACGAATTAGGTAATAGACTTGGGAAAACATAGAAAATGCAAAGATAATAGGCTAATCCGTAATTGAGAATTGGACGGGAAGAAACCATTAGCCATTTCCTCATTTAAGATTTTCCAACTTAATTCTCGGATCGGCTACTTTTAGCAACAAATCAGCGATAAGATTGCCGACAATCAGCATCACCGCTCCCATAATTAAACTTGCCATGACTAAGTAAATGTCTTGGATAGTAACTGCCTGTAAAATCAACCGTCCTAATCCCGGCCAATTGAAGAAAAATTCGGCAATAAATGCCCCACTTAACAAACTGGCAAACTCAAATCCTAAGAGCGTTATTAGGGGATTAATCGCATTGCGGAGGGCATGAACATAAATCACCCGGTCTTCGGGGAGTCCCTTGGCACGAGCTGTCTGGATATAGTCTTGGCGGAGAACATCGAGTAATTCTCCCCGGGTAATTCGCTGCAAACCTGCAAAACTGGTGACACTCAGCGCTAGGGTGGGTAAAATCATGTGCCAACCGATATCCAAAATTTTACCGAACCAGGATAAATCAGCGTGATTGATGCTGGTTCTGCCACCAACTGGAAATAGGGGTGAAGTGTACTGGGCGAAAATTAGCAACACCAGCGCCGTGATGAAGCTGGGAAACCCTTGTCCGGCGTAGCTCAGCACTTGCAGGAGGCGATCGCTAGCGCGATTTTGGTTAACCGCACCGACGATCCCCAGTGGAATCGCGATCGCCCACGTCAGAATCACCGATGCGATCGCGAGTTCCAATGTCGCTTGGATACGCTCCCACAACAGCGACGACACCGAACGCTGATAGACAAAACTCGTACCAAAATTGCCATAGCGCAAAATCTGCCACAGCCATCGTCGGTACTGTTCAATTGCTGGTTTATCCAAACCAAACTGTTGCCTGAGTTCCTCAATTCGTTCCGGGGAAATTTTGGGATTCTGCCTCAAAGTATCTAAATAATCTCCCGGAGCCATCTGACTAATTGCAAAACTCAGCGTCGAGGCTAGAAACAAAGTTAAAATTGCTTGTAATAGCCGTTTCGCCACGTAGAGAAAAGTTTCACTCGTGACCAGCCTTTTGAGCCAATTCAGACTAGCCGTTAACCCATTGTGACCTGAAGAATTTCTAGTAGAAGTCATGAAATATAAAATCCTATATCGCCAAATTTTTTGTAAGTTGCTTATGGCTAATTGTTTAATAGCTGGTTTTCCATTCGCTATTAGCCATTAGCCATTAGCAGTTGCTCCCTAATACTCAACCAGCGTCACAATTGGCACATCAGGAAGTCGTTGACGCCCACCTAAATCTCTTAGCTCGATGATAAATCCAAATCCTACTAAGGTGCAGCCAATTTTCTGTACCAGCTCAGCCGTTGCCGTTGCCGTTCCACCCGTCGCGATCAGATCGTCCACAATCAAAACACGGCTTCCGGGATGTAGAGCATCTTGATGCATCTCTAGGCGATCCATCCCGTACTCTAATTCATACTCAACCGTGTGAACGGCACCTGGTAACTTTCCAGGCTTCCGGACGGGGATAAACCCAACTCCCAGTTTGTATGCCAGAGGTGCCCCAATAATAAAACCCCGCGACTCCATCCCAACGACGTACTCTGGAGACAACTGGGCGCACTTTTCGGTTAAGGTTTCAATGGTGTAGCGCAGTCCTTCCGGATCTCGCAGTAGCGTCGTTATATCCCGAAACAGAATTCCTGGTTTAGGAAAGTCTGCAATGTCGCGTATCAGAGACTTGAGATCCATAGCAGCTCGTAAAAAGAGGGTTGTAGGTAAACTCGGTATCCGTTGCATCACAGAGGCAGGATCTCCCCCGGATGTGCAAGGATATACCTGGAAAATCGTACACTAGAAGGCTGCACGGTTTTGGAGCATTCCTAACACTCAAGAGCCAGCGGGCAGCTATTGAAGCGTGTGAGTAGTCGTATCTATATGATTCAAGTACAACCACCTCCAAAATCATCCACTTGCCCGAAGCTTCAATCCCGATCGCGACACCCTGATTTTAGTAAAATCCAGCTGGGCATATAAATAATCGGATAGCAGATGGACACAAATGTAACCGTCAAAAGTCATTGATTTCCATATGCAATTCGTTGTAGCCCGTGCGAGCCATCAACCAGTTCAACTGTCCTGCTATTTGGAATGAATCTTTCTGTGAGCGTAATGCCATTAAACAGTCCTCCACGAGAGTCAATGCCGCTGATTTTAGACAATCTCCCTGACCCACCGATTTCGTCGTCAAGTGGGTGTCCGCGTCGAACTCGGCTACAAATTGACCTGATGCTACTAGCAATAGAAGCCCTGGAATTGGGAGGGTCTGAAGCAATGCTGACAGTGGCGAAGGATTTGGAACTCCAGGGAATTATCAAAAATCGAGTACACCTTTGGCGAATCCGAAGCAGCAACCCGCTACGACGATCTTATACACGCCGTTTGCTAACCCTGGATGAAGCCAAAGCGATGGTAATCCTAGTCTGCCATCTAGCACGGCGGTTAACCGTGTTGATCCGGCAGCTGCTACTGGCTTATCAACAACTGCGTGACAAGCAGGTGCCATTAGAACATCATTTTCGCTTGTCTGAGTATTTAGAAAGGTTCCGCGCTCACTTCCGGAGCCGAATGAATCCACGACGCGCTGGTGTCGCCGCCTATAACTCTGATGAGAAGTTAAACAATCTGGCTATTGAGCTGTTAAGCGAGCTGCTATTTTGTACGGGAACGTCTGGAATGCAAAGATTTTGGAGCAGCCTTTTTGATGGAGAAGTGTAACTTTCATAGAAAAGGAGTAATCGGTAATCAAGAATAAGAGTGATGAGCATTGATGTTGCGTTTTGAGACGAGAAGAAAGTTCTTAACTTAAAAACTCAATCCTCAAAACTTAAAACTTTTCCCGAATTACCAGTTACCAATTCCCAATTACCTATTAGTTTTTCCCCGAATTACCAGTTACCAATTACCAATCACCAACTGAAAATGACTATTCGCCGTCCGTACAGTCTGCCTAACTGCACGCTGATCCTAGAAGGGTTAAGCGATGCTACAGCTGCTGGTCAGGTGGACACCCGACCCTTAATGTCTATCCTGGTTAATGCTGAGTGCCATTTTGCGGGTAAGGAGAAGCCATTAACGGGAGGACGTGACTTTTTTGAAAGCCTGGTGACAGCAGCCAGCAACTATGCTCAAGAATTCTTGAGTGGGGTGCCTCACTCCCATAGTCTGAAAGACAAGCCAAGCTTAGTGCAGTTTCAGAAAATAGATGCCCATCTGCATCGGTTAATTGTTCAGTCGCCTGGAAATAGTAGCGACTCGACTCATAGTGGGGCATCCAGTGGGACAGCCACAACCCTCCAAGCGAGGCAAGTTGATATCACGACGGTACAGCTGTTTGATTTGGTGGAGGCGGTGGATCAGTTCCTGGCTGATGGTCGCACCCTGCCAGACATCATGCTGTCAATCGCGCCGGTTCCGAAACGCTATGCGAAGGCTGAAGTGCCGGTGGCACAACGCGCCGCACCAGCAGCAGTTGGGGTCACGAGTTTGGCGTTGGCAGCGATCGCGTTTTCTAGGGTTCCCCCTCCCGAAGTCAAGAACCTCAAAGATCCCTTGCCCCAGCCCAACAGCTTAACGACGCCTGCTAGCCCTGTCTCGTCCGAGCAGCCGACAGCAAGCCCCACGTCATCTAGCGCTGAAGCTACCGACTTGGAAACCCTGGTGACAGCAGCACCAGAGCTGACCGATCCCACCCAGTTGTACTTCTTACAACGGAAACTGCAAAACAACATTTATCAGAAGTGGACGACCCGCCGCCAGTTTCGGCAAGACTTAGTTTATCGGGTGGGCGTAGGGAAAGACGGAGCTGTGGTGGGTTACAAGCCAGTTAACTCAGCCGCACGCGATCGCTTAGAAGAAACTCCGCTCCCAGAATTGCTCTATATCCCTGCCACTGGTAGCGACATCAGCAAAGAACCCCTGGCTCAGTTCCGGGTGGTATTTACTAGACGAGGCGTCCCCCAAGTGAGTCCCTGGTATGGGTATAAAGAAAAGCCCAGCCTCGGTCCAGAAATTACCGACTCAGCTCAGATAGAGGGTTTAGAAGCTCGGCTTTCCGAACAACTCAAGCAAAATTGGCAAGCCACTCCCAGTTTTCCACGGAGCTTACAATACCGTGTCGCCGTAAACAAAGACGGTGTCGTCGCCGATTACGAGCCACAGAATCAACCAGCCTTTGATTACGAGGATGAAACGCCCCTGCCTAAATTATTCCAGCCGAGCAACTCCCCAAACGCTGTCCCCCAGGAACCCCTCGCCCAATTCAGAGTGGTGTTCGCACCCAACGGCACCATCGAAGTTAGGTCGTTGCAGAGAAATTGAGAGCAGTCAATAGTCAGGAGCCAGTTGTGAGGAGTCAGTTGTTAGCCTTTCCTCTAAACACTAACAACTAACCCCTCACAATTTACTTAACGGGTTTAACAGGTTTCTTGACCTGAAAATAAGCCTCCAAAACTTTTAACACCATTGGGGCTGCTACCTTACCGCCGCCGCCTCCAGAATGTTCCGCAAACGCCACAACCACAATCTTTGGCTTGTCCGCAGGCGCATAGGCACCAAACCAGGCGTGAGACAGTCCTGGTGGAGCCTCTGCCGTACCACTCTTCCCGGCAACCGGGGGTAGCGTTGGCGCATTCACCGCTTTTCCAGTGCCGCTAGTCACAACGCTCCGGAGTCCTTGGCGCACCACCCTTAGCGTTTCTGGTTTCATATTCAAGGACTCTCGCCAGTTTTTGGACGCCTCATTATCTTTGAGCAGGTGGGGTTTAACTCGATAGCCACCATTTGCCGGAACCGCAAACATCACGGCAACTTGTAGCGGCGTCGTTTGTAAGAAGCCCTGACCAATGGACATATTCACCGTGTCTCCGATAGTCCATTCCTGCTTCAATCGCTTCTCCTTCCAGGCTGCATCCGCAACCAACCCCGGCAATTCTTCTGAAGCTAACTCAATCCCCGTTTTTTGACCAAAGCCATACTTCCGAGTCCAGTCAATCAAGGTGGGACCACCTATTCCTTTACCAATCTGATAAAAGAAAGTATCGCTACTCATCGCTAGCGCCCCAACAAATCCCAAGGGGCCAAATCCAGCATGGTTCCATTCCCCAAACCGAATCCCACCGACGGTTAAGTAAGGATAGGTTGCTAATACCGTATTCGGAGAATATTTACCCGATTCAATCGCAGCGCTCGCGGTGACAATCTTGAAGGTACTCGCTGGTGGAAAGACTCTTAAAGCGCGGTTGACGAAGGGGTTGCCCTTACTTTGTACTTTCTTCCAAGTTTCTGGGGTGATCCGCTTAGAGAAAACGTTGGGATCGAAGCCTGGGCGGCTGACCATTGCCAAAATTGCCCCATTGTTGGGGTCCATTGCCACGATTGCGCCCTTGCGATCGCCCAATGCCCGCTCCGCAGCCTTCTGCAAATCCAGATCCAGCGTTAACTGCACATCCTTCCCAGCCTTCGCCTTTTTCTGACCAAGAATCCGCAGCACTTGACCCGCACCATCTACCTCAACTTGTTGACCGCCCCATTCTCCCCGTAGCGGTTTTTCAAAAGCTGCCTCCACACCCATCTGACCAATCACATCACCCAAGCGGTAGCCTTGATCTTTCATCTTGGCTAGCTCTTCATCGTTCATTTCCCCCGTATACCCTAAGACGTGAGCGCCCACCTCAGCGTTGGGGTAGTTTCGTACCCCTTCAATATCCACCTCTACGCCCTCTAGTTGGCTCCTGTACTCTTCAAGTGCCGTAATTTGGGCAGGATTGATGTCACGAGCAATTCGTAACAGCGAGGTCGAGGTATAACCGGCTTTTTCTAGTTGCTTTTGAATTTCTTTCTCAGGAACATTTAACAGTTCCGAAAGGCGGCTGAGGGTAGCAGGCCAATCCTTCTGCTTGCGGGCGATGGGCCACAAAAAAACCGAGTGAGACAGCCGACTGCTCGCCAAAACTCTTCCCTTGCGGTCGAAAATGGTGCCTCGGGCCGGCTGTTTGGGAATCAAACGAATCCGATTGTTTTCTGCCAGCTGTCGGTTACGTTCCCCCTGAACCACTTGTAAAAAAACTAAACGAGCGCCAATCCCACCCGCCAAGAGTAAGGTAACGAGCAACATGATAATTACAGATTGGAGACGTCGACCCACAGTTCGGGGGGTGGATTGACGCCCAATTGAGGAAGACCGAGCGATTAAGGTCATAGCAGGAGGCTGAATAAATTGGCTCTAAACAGGGAAACAAAAGGTATTTTGAGTGGGCGGCAATTCACAGAGGGATTGCTCCTACATAGTGTACCGTCACACTTCAATAAGATGAACTGGAGGTGTCCTGAAAATGGGTGCCGTGGAAATAGCATCCAGCACAGAGCGGGAATCACTTGTACTTTGTCATGTACTTTTTCAGGTTCAACGAATCAAAGAATGGCAAATTTTTAAGCGAATCGCAATCGGACTGAGTCCGACAGCTAAAATAAACCAAAGTTAGCAATCAACGCTCAACCAAGCATCACCGGCTCAGCCTTCACAAAACAGACGCGACGGCGTGTGTTGAGCAATTCAAACCTCTGTGGGGCATCGCCACTGGGAATCATCAACTATGTCTCAAACTTCTTTAGCAGAACAACGCTCTCCGGAGACTACAAATGAACTGGATGTGGAACTCCGCAAGGTTTTTAAGGTATTCAATGGAGAAACAGCAGTCCGGGGGGTTGATCTGGAGATCCACCGAGGAGAATTTTTCAGTATTTTAGGCCCCTCTGGCTGTGGCAAGACCACAACTTTGCGCTTAATGGCTGGGTTTGAAACTCCCTCGGCAGGAGAGGTGCTGATTCAGGGGCAGACGATGAACCATGTGCCGCCCCACCGGCGTCCGGTGAATACCGTTTTTCAGAGCTATGCTTTGTTTAGCCATCTGAGCGTTTGGGAAAATATTGCTTTCGGATTGCGAATTAAAAAGCGACCCAGGACCGAAATTTCCGAACGAGTGCAAGAAGCGCTGAAGCTGGTCAAAATGGAAACCTATGCTAACCGCTTTCCTTCCCAGCTTTCTGGGGGACAACAGCAACGAGTGGCTTTAGCACGGGCGCTAGTGAATCGTCCAGCGGTGGTTTTGCTGGATGAACCTTTGGGGGCATTGGATTTGAAGCTGCGTAAACAGATGCAGGTGGAATTATCCAATTTACATCAAGACCTCGGTTTGACGTTTGTGATGGTGACGCACGACCAGGAGGAAGCGCTAAGTCTCTCCGACCGGATTGCAGTCATGCGCGGGGGCAAGATTGAGCAAATTGGTTCGCCTACTGAAATCTACGAGCATCCCAAAACGCCATTTGTGGCGGATTTCATTGGGGATACCAATCTGTTTGAGGGGCGGATTGAAGCTTCTGACTACTCAACGCTCAAAGTTGTAACCAAAAGCGGTTTGCCAGTTGTGGTGCAGCCGTTGGAGCCTTGGGATGAGATTGGTGTCCAGGAGGTTGTGGTATGCGTGCGTCCAGAGAAGATTCAACTGAGTCTCTATCCGCCAGCGATGCCAATCAACTGCTTTGAAGGTCGTCTGAAGCACGTGATGTACATGGGAACTCATGTTCATTATGTGGTGGAGTTACTTTCAGGCGATCGCTTAACGGTTCGGCAGATGAATACTGTGGGAATTGAGCCTGCCTTGCATACTCCTATCTATGCTCACTGGGCAGCTACCGATTGTCTGGCAATGAATGCCTAGAGACAATGCAGCGATCGCTATCCGTGCGTCTCCCGACATTCCCAGAAGCGACCGGGCTGAATCCAGTTTCTATAAGGGTTAGAATCTCATTGTCAGACCAGTGCGATCGCTTGCTTTCGGGGAACCCGGTCAACCCATTGGTCGTTGGATTGAGACGCCGGAAGCGATCGCTTCCGGCTACCACCAAACATTAAAAAGTATTCATTCCCATCGATGACTGCCAGCCCTTTGCTGCACTGATTTTGCGCTCCTTTCTCCCAGAACTTGACAAATTGACTCAGCGACCGATTCAATCACTCCGGGGCTATCTCCTCAAAGTCAGGATGACGACTGGAAATTTGAGAAACCCCTACAAATCTAATGTTTGCCTGTCAAAATACTGACGCCCGAACTAGGTGAACCGCTCCCTATAGAGCAATCTGTAAGATACTGTTAAAGAGAAATTAAAAATTAAAAATTAAAACTAAAAAATCACCTTGATAGTTTTTAATTTCCTCTTCTAAATTTTGACGATTGACGTGCAACTTTGCTGAATCCCGTGCCTCCAACTGCTCAACGGACGAACCCACAACACTCAACACGACGTAGGTTTTTACAAACGTCAGCTGCTGCTACCCTCGGACTGGCAATGTCTGGTTGCGGCTGGACGCTTGCCCAAGTGCGCTCGGCACCCGCCAACTCTGATGCATCCAACAACAAGTTATTGTATCTCTACACTTGGGCTGGCTATACCGATGAGGATTTGTTAAAACGCTTTACCAAAGAGACTGGAATCAAGGTCATTGCTGATGTCTATGATTCCAACGAAGCGATGCTAGCCAGGATTCAAGCATTGGGAGGCGGGGACTACAGCATTATTTACCCATCTGACTATACGGTGAGGAAGATGGTGGAACTGGGCTTGCTCAGTGAAATCGATCGCTCCCGTGTGGTAGGTTTGGATCGGTTGTTTCCCCGCTTCCAGAATCCCGTCTATGACCCAGAAAACCGCTACAGCATACCTCTGAGTTGGGGAACAACGGGTCTCATTTACAACACCCAGAAGCTGAAGCAACCACCAGCAGATTGGAATTATCTCTGGGACAATCAGCAGGCACTTTCTCGAAGGATGACCTTGCTGAATGATGTTCGGGAAGTAATGGGTGCGGTGTTGAAAATGCTGGGGTACTCTTACAACTCAAAAGACCCGCAGCAGATTAAACAGGCGTATGAAAAGTTAATGGCGCTCAAACCGGCCCTCGCTTCTTTCACCTCTGATGCCTGGAGAACTCAAATTTTAACTGGGGATTTGCTGCTGGCAATGGGATTTTCATCCGATGCCAATGAAATTATTCCAGAAAATAAAAACTTACAATATCTAATTCCTCGGAGTGGTTCTTCGGTGTGGACTGACACACTGGTCGTTCCGATAACAGCTCCCAATCCAGAAGGAGCTTATGCCTGGATTAACTTTATGTTGCAACCTGATGTCGCCGCTCAGATTTGCGAACGTTTAAGTTTCGCGACACCCAATCAAGCTGGCTACAATCAGCTACCTGATGAAATCCGTAACAATCAAATTTTATTTCCCCCAGAGGCGGTACTTGCCCAATGCGAAGGCGTTGCGCCGCTTGGAAAAGTTGCCGAAGTTTATGAATCCTATTGGACTCGATTGACGAGCAGCTAACATTAAATAATCTTGAGTTTTGAATGATGAATCGAAGCAACAATTGATACTTCATATCAATCATCTTTCATTAATAACTCAAAACTCAAAACTCAAAACTCAAAACTTTTTTCTGTCGTGTCTACCCCAACGTCTCCTCCCTCTATCCCCAATCCCACTCCCTCTGATGGAATCGAATCGCCAGTGCTAATGGGCAGCAGACGCCCCGGCTTGAAGTGGTTGGAACCAATGGCGCTGCTGGGTCCGGCTGGTATCTGGTTGGGTTTGTTGCTAGTGCTGCCAACGCTGGTGATTTTTCAGCTGAGTCTAGTACCAGGAATCCGACCTGGGGATGTGGTGAATCCCAGCGGGTTCGATAACTATGCGCTGGTATTTCAGCCCGTCTATTTGCAGGTGATCGGGCGATCGCTATTTTTTGCAATTGGCACTACAATTGTTTGTCTTTTACTCGGATTCCCAGTTGCTTACTGGATTGGTCAAATGGCACCAAAACAGTGGCGAAATCTGCTGCTACTAGGCTTTGTCTTGCCTTTATGGACATCATCGCTGCTGCGTTCTTACGCCTGGATTACAATCTTGCGTCCTACGGGTGTCCTGAACACGATGTTAACGACTTTAGGACTTCCGGCTTTGGAGTTGCTGAACCAGAGTTCAGCCGTATTTATTGGGATGGGGTACAGCTATTTGCCTTACATGGTGTTAATTCTTTACGCTTCTGTAGAAAAACTGGATCGGCGGTTGCTAGAGGCATCTGCGGATTTGGGGGCAAATCCGATTGACACTTTTTGGAAAGTGACTGTCCCGCAAACGCTACCAGGAATTGCTGCGGGTTCTTTGCTCGTATTTATTAGCACATTAGGGGATTTTGTCGATCCGGAATTGCTGGGCGGTGCCTCCAGTATGACGATATCTCGCTTGATTTATAACCAGTTTTTAGGCGCAACTCAGAATTGGGGATTTGGCTCGTCTTTGAGTATGGTATTAATTTTTGCCGTCAGTATAGCGATCGCGCTTTTAATTAAATACGGCGATAGCACACCGCAAAAATAAGGCTTATATAGAAGGTGCGTTGGCAATAGCGTAACGCACCATTATTTTCAGAAAATCTCTAAAATTTCTGTTAAATATTTGCCATAGGTACTAGACAAGTATTGGCGCAAGTGCTAGTTTTATATAATGGCAATCTGTGCGCCCATATAAAGTATTTTTTGAATTTAATAATGATTGATTGGTCAGTAAGCGCTGACTAATTCACTGTATGGAATAACTGTAAGTTGGGTTGAGGAACGAACCTCATCAAATTCTTTAGAGGGGTTGAATTTCCTTACCTTAACCCAATCTACGCTAAATCAAGTTTCCAATTATTTATGAGTTATTGCTTAAATCCCGCCTGTCAGAAGTGCCAAAACTCCCACAATGACAAATTTTGTAAAAACTGCGGGACGAAGCTGGTACTTTTAGGGCGTTACCGGGCTTTGGCACCACTTGGACAAGGCGGGTTTGGTAGGACTTTTCGGGCAATTGATGAAGCGAAACCGTCCAAACCAGCTTGTGTAATTAAGCAATTTTTCCCGATACAACAGGGTACGGATACAGCTAATAAAGCAGCAGAGTTATTCCATCAAGAAGCTGTACGGCTAGAAGAATTAGGCAATCATCCGCAGATTCCGGAATTGTTAGCCCATTTTGAGGAAGAGAACCGTCAATATTTGGTGCAACAGTTTATTAACGGACAAAATTTAGCCCATATATTAGAACAACAAGGCGCTTTTAGCGAAACCGAAATTCGCAGCTTGTTGGCAGACTTGCTGCGCGTCTTAGAATTTGTGCATAGTAAGCAGGTAATTCACCGAGATATTAAGCCAGAGAATATCATTCGTCGTCAGGTTGATAATCAACTGGTGTTAGTAGATTTTGGTGCAGCTAAATTTGCGACAGGAACCGCATTAGCCAGAACTGGAACAGTGATTGGTGACTTTCGATATATTGCACCAGAACAAGCAGTCGGGAAAGGAGTTTTTGCCAGCGATTTATATAGTTTGGGCGTCACCTGCATTCATTTGCTGACTAATGTTGAGCCTTTAGAGTTATTCGATACTGATGAAGATGCTTGGGTTTGGCAGAATTACTTGCAAAATTCTGTAAGTGATGAGTTGCGTAGCATCTTAGATAAGATGATCCAAAGAGGTGCGAAACGGCGATATCAATCAGCCGAAGATGTAATAAATGCATTAACTCTGCAAAAGTTATCTGTAGCGCCAACAATTCTGAATCTTCCCCAACCTTTACCGCTTAAAACGTTCCATTTTGATGTGGTAACAGTAAACGGACAGGGAATAGAAACTAACCGCCGCAGAATGCAAGCAAAATATTTCTCTGAAGACTTAGGTGGTGGGGTAACATTGGAAATGGTAGAAATTCCCAGCGGTACCTTCCTGATGGGTTCTCCAGACACGGAGAAGGGGCGAAGTAGCAGGGAAAGCCCGCAACATCAAGTAACATGTAGCACCGTTTTTTATGGAGAAATTCACTATTACTCAAGCGCAGTGGGAAGCAGTAGCAAATCTGCCAACAATCAAGCGAGTGATGCAACCTAATCCCTCTGACTTTCAATATGTAGGTACAAATCGACCCGTAGAAAACTTATCTTGGGAGGATGCTGTAGAATTTTGTGCGCGGCTGTCGAAAAAGACTGGCAAGAGCTATCGTTTACCCAGTGAAACCCAATGGGAATATGCTTGTCGTGCAGGAACAAATACACCATTCCACTTTGGCGACACAATTACTACTGATTTAGCGAACTACAACGGAAATTCTACTTACGCCTACGCACCAAAAGGACATCATCGTCACCAGACAACGGAAGTAGGGAGTTATCCACCGAACGCCTTTGGACTATACGATATGCACGGCAACGTTTTGGAATGGTGTGCTGATGTTTGGCATGAAAATTATCATGGTGCGCCTGCTGATGGGAGTGCGTGGGAATCTGGCGGAAATAATTCTTTCCGGCTGCTACGCGGAGGTTCGTGGATGTTTAATCCTGATTACTGCCGTTGTGCTAGCCGCTACGACAATCATACGGGCGACAGATTCAACTTCTTCGGATTTCGGGTTGTCTGTTCGTCGGCGTAGATTCTTTAGCCTTTACTCTCTTCCCCTCTTGCTTAGCGCTCTTTGCGTCTTCGCGGTTCGTAGCAATAAATTTACCTGAACGCACAGATTCCCATTCTATAAGTATAACCCTAACCCACGAGAACGCAGTATAAAATAATACTAAAAAATCAAAATTTTACGGAGACAATAAGACTTGAGACACGATCGCACTCTTCCAAAGATTCAATCGCATCCAGTAAAGTGAAGAAAGTTGGCATAGAGCGTGTAGCGAAGTGGCTGCTCTGTTCAGCATCGCAAATCCGACAAATGGTGAAATTGAATGACAGGCACCGTCAGCCATCAGCAGGAGGAAATCCCTTTAGAGATTATGTTGAAGCCCCAGGATAAACCTCGTATTTCTTGGCAGGTTATTTTCACACTGCTGATGTTCTTTTATATGTACCTGCCCATTCTGGTACTGACGTTTTATAGTTTTAACGAGTCTACCTATAGCGCCGGTTGGGAGGGATTCACCTTCAAATGGTATCTGAAGCTGTTTCAGGACACCCGCGTCCTGACGGCGCTGCAAAATAGCTTAACCGTGGCTTTGTGTGCAGTAGCGATCGCTGCCGTCTTAGGCACCATAATGGCAGTTGGTTTAGCCCGTTATACCTTTCCGGGGAAAACCTTGTATCGCGGCGTTTCTTACCTGCCGCTGATTATTCCCGATATTGCGATCGCTGTTGCCACGCTGGTATTTTTAGCCGTTATTGGTATGCCGTTGAGCTTGTGGACAATTGTGGCAGCTCATGTCGTCTTTTGTCTTGCCTACGTCGCCTTGGTGGTTTCTTCTCGAATTAGCGGTTTAAACCCCCACTTAGAAGAAGCTGCCCTCGATTTAGGGGCGACGCCAGTACAAGCTTTTATCCAGGTGTTGCTTCCAGAATTAATGCCAGCAATTATTTCCGGTTGCCTGTTAGCTTTTGTCCTCAGCATGGACGACTTTCTCATTGCTAGCTTCACTGCCGGTACGGGTGCCACAACATTACCGCTAGAAATCTTTAGCCGCATCCGCACTGGCGTCAAACCGGATATCAACGCTCTCAGCGTGATGCTGATGATTGTGTCAGGTTTTGTCGCTTTTGTTGCTGAATTGCTCCGCTACCGCAGCGAACAAAAACGCTTTAAATAGCTTTGAATTTGTAGAGATGTCGCTGCATCTTATTTCGGGATTTTAAAATTTAACAATGAACAAAAAATTGTCATAAGTTAAGCTATTTGTTGGTAAAATTATTCAATGAACTTAAATTTAATTCTTCCTATATAGGAAGTTAATTTGCTTTAAAAAAATGCACAGATTTTCATTATTTAATTAATACTAATAATACCAGCTCAAGGGAATACAGTAAATTATAAATGGCTCCTATTGAGCTGTCGTCAAAATTGAAAAAGGAGGCTGATTACCAGCCTCCTTTTCAGGAGAAATAGATAGGGGCGCATAGCAAGAGTGCCCTTACCCATTGCGGGTTAAACAAGTTTGAGATTGGGATACTCAGCCAGCAAATCATCAGAGGTAAGCGTGTCGCCTTCTGCCTGAGGTGCCCAGAGAATTTCTACTGCAAGTAGGCGATCGCTCCCGATGCCACCAATCTGACGCAAGGCTTGACGCAAATCGTCAGTGCTGTTGATTTTCGGCAGTTGCAGATTGCCTTCGGCACCCACCAAAATCGTCACAATAATGTATTCACTAGGGCCTTCTGCCATCATCTGATTTGCCAGCTTGCCAGCTTCCTCAGATCCCGCCGGTAAAGATGCTTTGGGCGTTGCTGCCTTGAGCTGATTATTGACGTTCGAGAGAGTCTCTTCGGTGACTTTGCTGCGTTCACCCAGAGCTAGCTGATTAAACTTGGCTTCTGCGGCTTGTAACGCTGTTTGCTGAGATTCTGCTGCCCCATACACCCAGTATTCCGGGTGACGTAGCAAAGCTAGGGTACTTTCCTGAAGCACTTGGGCACGACCGATGGCGGAACTCATATCAGATGTACGCGCCAACTCGTCTAATTCTCCTTGCAAGCTGCGAGCTTCTGCCAAAAGACCCACTTGCACCTCTGCCACAGAAACTTTGGGATTGCCGTAGCCCAGCGAATCGGCTTCCCCTGCGTCACCAACACCCACGCGACGGAAGCTGGAAACCAAGAAGTTAGCGATCCCCAGGAAAATCAAAATCGTAAACAGACCGCCAAATCCGCCCCCGATGCCAAAGAAGGGAAATAGCAACGGGAACCCAAATCCACCCCCAAATCCACCCCCAGGATAAGGAGCCGGATAGTATCCGCCGGACGGTGGCGCGTAGGTGCGGCTAGGAGGCGAATAGCTGCGGCTGGGCGCTCTAAAAGAACCCCCTCCAATCCGACCGCCTGAGCGAGCTGCTAAGGCTCCGTCAGCATGACCTAGCGTCAGGGTAAGGATCAGACCAAAGACGAACAAAGATTTCAAAAGGGGTTTAATTGCTGAAAGCAGTTTATTACGCATACATACTGTGCCTATTCAATCTGATTAAAACTGTAGCGGCTGGCAGCAACTCCTAGCATCTTCCTAACTATCGAGCGATCCGAGCTACATCTTTAATGTATCGCCTCCACCCGACTGGCGCGGGATCAATGCGGGGCGGATTTCCTCACGGGGAATCCGTACTCGAAAGGATGACGGATGAGGGATAACGCGAATCGCTGTGCGTTACCCAGGAACTGGACTAGAAACCACAGATGAAAAGTACAGTATGGGGAGTAAATCTTGTGGCTGTTTTCCGAGAAACAGCCGGGAATTTATCTTCAGCCATTCCTTGTTCAATCTTCATCTCTGAGGTTCCAATTAGCCGCCGCCGACGATGGTGACGATTTCAATCGCGTCCCCCTCTTTGATCTCCGTTTGCGACCAAAACTGTCGATGGAGAATCTCACCGTTGTACTCAACCGCCACTAGGCGAGGATTTAACCCCAGATGCTCTAACAACTGGGGCAATTTAGTGTCGGGCGGGCAGGTGCGGGGTTCCCCATTCACTTGCAGCGCGATTTGACCAGACGGACTAAACATAAGATTGGGGAACGCGAACATCAACAGAGCGGAGAGTTTGCAGACGACTCAGCTGGGAGAGGAAATACTGAGTCATTAACATCGGCTGATCTGCCTGCATGATGGCGCGAACCGCTGCCACTCGTTCGGCTCCCGCCTCCAGCACATCATTTAAGTTATTCGCATCAATGCCCCCAATGGCAAACCAGGGAATCGAGGCATTTTCAGCCGCATAGCGGACATAGTCTAGCCCAGCAGCAGCTTTATCTACTTTGGTTGGAGTTTCATAAACGGGGCCAACTCCGATATAGTCAGCACCCTCCTGGATAGCTCGCTGCATTTCTTCCGGGTTCGTGGTGGAGCGACCAACCAGGCGTTGTGGCCCTAGCAACTGTCGGGCGAGGGCGATGGAGATATCTTGTTGTCCCAGATGCACGCCATCGGCATTCACTGCCAAAGCCAGATCCACCCGGTCGTTCATGATAAACAGGGCACCGTATTGATGGCATAGCTGGCGGAGTTTGGAAGCGTGGGCGACTCGCACAGAATCGTCGGCAATTTTTTCGCGATACTGTACCAGAGTCAGTCCCCCTTGCAGGGCGGCTTCAACGATGGAAAATAGCTGTTCTGAGGCAGAAGTAACGAGGTATAGATGCGATCGCAACAGCACCTGATGTCGTCGGTAAGCCAGCAAATTGCTCTCCAGCGTATACACCCGATAGCGCAATTGCTTCGCCGCCGAGCCTAGATCGGGGTCGTAAAGCTTGCTATATTCTTCCAGCACCCGCAGGGCTTCTTCCACACGAGCAAAATTGGCTTGCAACAGCTGCTGAATGCTAGAGCGCTGTTGTTCTTGAGGATGGGTCAACTCCGTGCCCGCATCACCTGGGGTATCCCGTGCAGCCCGAAGCTCCATGCCATGCCATTTGGCTAGCTCCTGCCGCATTTGCTTGCATTCATTGACTAATTGGGAGCTATTCACGCCAAAGCGACACCATTCTTCGATGATCCGCAAGCCTTCTCTGGCTCGGTCTAAATTGGCGTCTAGAATGCGGCAAACCGCTGGCTGTGCTTGTATGAGCAAGTCCCCAACTGGCTCTCGAACGCTGTGTTTCTCGCCCATCGCAACCACTCCATTATTTTTCATCGTAGCAGTCTAGTTTCCTAATTTCTTGAAATCTGTGAAGTGACAGGGTAGCACGTACCAACCAAATTTTCTCAATTGCCCCATATATTTTATCCAACTGAATAAAAAATAGAATGCGGGGATTAACAAGGTTGAGCAAAATGAACAATGCTGATATCGTGCGGATTGTGAACTAAGTCATGTGAACTAAGTCAGTAACATTTCGTCTATGGGTTAGGAGCAAGTAGCGTCCTTATCCCAAGCCTTTAGCCTACGGGTTTCTAGTTTTTTGTACCTACCTATTTAAGAACGTTTAACAGCAGTATTATCATTCAAAGAATGCCCCCACAGAATTTTCTTTTGGAATGCCCATCGAATTCCTCGCTTTGAAGAGGATGCTCAGGTTGATGAGCTGTTAGCTGTTGGGGTCTTTTTAGAAATGTAAGAAATGTAAACAAACGGGTAGCCTCTATCCCAAAATAGGGGTGCATAGACTAAAACTAGGTGCTTTCTTCCATCAGCCTTTACCGATATTGCAGTGCCAACTTGAGAGGAGTAGAGCCGTGAGTTTGAAATGCCCCCACAATCGTCAATTGAATGCCCTAGTCAGAAAATGCCGCCCGTCTATTCGTACCAGTAGCATTTTCCTAGGATTAGTGACTGCGATCGC
The DNA here is from genome assembly GCF_039961955.1 of Trichocoleus sp. DQ-A1. Lineage (NCBI taxonomy): Bacteria > Bacillati > Cyanobacteriota > Cyanophyceae > Leptolyngbyales > Trichocoleusaceae > Trichocoleus > Trichocoleus sp. DQ-A1. The sequence continues at coordinate 34,203 of NZ_JAMPKE010000008.1, read as the reverse complement.
AATCCCCTGGCTGGACGTTACCGCAATCCAGGCACAGCCGACGGTGGCTCAGGTTCCCTCGGATGGGCAGACGCAGATGTCACAAACGAATCGGTTGTATGTCAACCCCGCTGCGGGAAATGACAGTAATGGCACTGGAGACGAGCAGGAACCGTTCCAAACGATTACTCATGCCTTGCAGGCCGCTCAGCCGAACACCGCCATCGTACTGGCACCCGGCACCTACAGCACCGAAACGGGTGAAACCTTTCCCTTAAGACTCAAAGCCGGTGTAACGATTCAGGGCGATCGCGGCACCAAAGGGGAGAATATTGTCATCCTCGGCGGCGGTCAGTTCCTCAGTCGTTTCTTTGGCGGTCAAAATATAGCGATCGCTGGGGCAAATCAAGCAGGGCTGATGGGCGTCACTGTGACGAATCCGAATCCACGAGGTTACGGTCTTTGGATTGAATCCACCAGTCTGATGGTGGCGGATAACACTTTTACGGGAAGTAAGCACGATGGAGTTGCCGTCACTGGCAATAGTGCCCCCACCATTCGCAACAACTACTTCTATGAAAACGGGGGCAATGGGATTACGATTTACGGGACTTCCCGACCGGAAGTGCGGGAGAACGTGTTTGAAAATACGGGATTTGGCATTAGTATCGGTCATAATGCTGCCCCGCAGCTAATTGCCAATCGCATCAGTGGCAACAAAGATGGGGTCGTCGTAGAAACCAAGGCAACACCCGTTCTCCGGAATAATATTATTGAAAACAACGCTCGTTACGGGTTAGTGGCAGTTTCCCAAGCCCGTCCTGATTTAGGAACTGCTGGCGAACCGGGAGGCAATATTTTTCGTGCCAATGGTCTATTGGACATTAACACCAAGGCTTCAAGCCAGGAGATTCCTGCCTATGGAAATGAGATTACTGCCAAAACGGCAGGACGCATTGACCTGACGGGCATGGCTATCCCACCCACCCCGCTTGTAGAGGCTCCCATTGCCAGCGGGCTGCTGAAGCCGCTTCCCACCGCTTCCCTGCCGCCACAGGAAGCCCTGGCACCAATTCAGCCACTGGCGAGGAATGGTGGAAGTTCTCAATCTTTGCCACTCCTCTCTAACCGCCCGAACTCAGAGATTTTAACTCCAGTACAATCGGTACCCATCGACCGCACCGGGATTAAAATTTCCGTTCAACCGCCTGCCCCAACCTCTCAGCCAGCAAGAACGTCAGCTTACGGACTACCAACGTTGCAGCCTCCGATGGTGCCTCCAGTGGTACCGCCAGTAGTGCCTCCCCAGCAGCCTAGAGCGACAGCATCTCCCTTGCCGATATCGCCTGTGCCCCAGACTGCACCCCTAGAAATTCCCGCGCCGCCTCCGGTTGCTCGGTCGCCGTTGCCGACTTCCCGGTCGCCCAGAGCGACGACATTACCAGCGCTACCGTCGTCAGCTTCTACATTACCGGCGCTACCGTCATCCACCCCGTCTCAACCGTCGCCTGCCCCCCGGACTCTGGACTTCGGGGTAGCACCACAGGAGCCTCTCCAAGCTTCAGCTGCCTCCGATGTGCTGCCAGTGCCGAGTCCTGATGTTCCTTTGGGGAATATCGGCAACAGTCGGGCTGCTAGCGGGAGAGTGCCCCGCCGAGCGGGCGGTAGTCAACAGGCTCTAGGTTTGCGTTATCGGGTTGTGGTGGAGGCTCAAAATTCGCGCCAAGAGGCTTTAGTGCGATCGCTTGCACCCGATGCCTTCCGCACGCGCTCCAACGGTCGGACGGTGATGCAGGCGGGAGCTTTTAGCACCCGCGATCGCGCTTTGGAAATGCAGCAAATGCTCAACACGAAAGGTTTAGCAGCCACGATTGAGTCAAGGAATTAATATTGTTTGTCAGGGGTTGATGGTTAATTGTCCGTTGTCATTGACCCCGGATGATTACCCACGACCCAATGTTCTACAGTTGGTTATTTTGACCTGTAATCATTCTTAGCTCAGACCGTTATGCCAAGAGATGAGTCGCTCTCTCGAAGCTTGATGCTAATTTGTTTTGGAACAGCGGTGGTGTTGTTCTCAGTTTCTAGGCGGACAAGTTTTTCAAGGGTGACGACCGTCAGCTTGGATTCCCCGATTCGGAGTCAGCGCCAGGTCGGCAAGTTGGCAAGTTGGCAGCTTGGAGACTTGTGGAGTAAAAATCGATCTTCAAATAGCCGCTCAACCGATCGGGAATATTCAGTGCTAGAAACCGCTCAGGCAGCATCCGCTTGGCAATCGCATCTCGTTGTCGATTTGAGCGATCGCCTGGTTTATGTTTACCGTGACGATCGGCTGCAAGCCAGTTACCCCGTGGCGGTAGGGCAGTTGGGTTGGGAAACGCCCACGGGTTCGTTTCAAGTTTTGCAAATGAACCAAAATCCGGCGTGGCGTCAACCGATTACGGGTGAAGTTATCCCATCTGGGGCGAATGATAATCCCTTAGGCGATCGCTGGATTGGCTTTTGGTCGGATGGGCGTCATCAAATTGGGTTTCACGGCACCAACGAAGAACACCTGATCGGGCAAGCAGTCTCCCACGGCTGCTTGCGAATGCGAAATCAAGATATTCGGATGCTTTATCAGCAGGTCGCGAAAGGGACACTCGTGCTGGTTCGCAGGTAGGAGGGAAAAGTTTTGAGTTTTGAGTTCTGAATTAATCACTCAAAACTCAAAATTCATCATTCATAACTCTTCCATTATTCGTTGCTATGGTTACTGGATTGAGGTTCAAAGCTAGGTGCGTAGGTTTGGAGTAAGGAACTCACCTGCTTGAACACGTCGCTGTCGTTCGCTTTGCTGAGCGCTTGCCGTTCTGGGAAAAATTCGGGACGATCCAGATTCCGGGCGATCGCTTCGCTCACTTGCTGGGTAATCAGCTCTTGAAGTTCATCCTTTGCCCGCATTCGCTGATAGCTAGCACCTTCCTCCGTCGTGGCATACAGCGGAGGCAAGCGATTGAGCGCGTAGGCGGCAATATCGCCGACATCTAGAACGCGATCGCTGGTTGCCTCAATTTCTGCGACTCTGGCGATCGCTTCCGTCAGCACCAACTCTTCCATGACATTGATGAACTGTTTTCGAGGAACTGCAACCACTTCCCCAGTTAACAGTGCGCCCATCAGACGGTCTAGAGCCATGTATTCTTCAATCGAAAGCTCAGAAGCCGTGTCACAGATGCGCCCCACCTCTGCTTCCATCGCTGGCGTCAGATAACCATCCTGCAGGGCTTGTTCAACAATTTTTTCAATACTCATCTAAAAATCCTGCTGGATACCCCATCCAAACTGTTTTGGTTGGCTAGGAAAGCGAGGCAGGGATTACCGCTTCCCTAAAAGTGCGTGCCCGTTTTCGAGTGTTGATACGCCCTCAACGAAGCCGAAACCTGCGTTGATGTCTTTTCGCCCATGCCCACTCATCTATCCTGGCATAACCAGCGCCTCAAAATACGCAAAACTACGCAGGCTTAACATCAGTCGGTTAGCGAACTAACAATATTGCTTTGACAGTGGGAATTTTCGGGATTTTTCCCAAAGGCTATTCAACATTTACGCTTCTCAGATGACTATCTACAATCCCCGTCCGCAAAGCTTTCGCTTCGGAAAAGCCTACACTAGCTCCCGGTGGGATAGTCGAAGACATTGAAAAATGCTTCGCAATCTCGTTTCGGAGAGGCAACCCTGCCACAATCTTTCCTCAATACAACACCAAATACATTAAAACCTAAAAAAATTCATCAAAACTTCAAAAAACCTCATTCAACTCCTTGAGTTCTCCAAGGTACTGGGTCTACGGCAAGACTATTGACATACAATCCCCAATGTAAGTGAGGACCCGTTGAAGCTCCCGTTGAACCAATTGCCCCAATCACCTGTCCCGCTTTTACAAAATCCCCTTCCTTGACATCAATCCGGCTCAAGTGCATAAAAATACTGGTGACGCCTTGACCGTGATCTACCCCAATTACATTTCCGTGAACGCGGAAACCCTGAGCAACCCGTCCCACCAGCGCCACTCTTCCCGATGCTGGTGCTGTTACCGGCGAACCATACCCACCCGCGTAGTCAACCCCGCGATGGTAGTAGTCATTGGCAAACTTGCCATTGTAGTAACGGCGAACCCCGTAAATACTGGTGATGCTACCTCGGTTCGGCTTGAGAAAAGGACCATTCCAGAACTTTTGCGGCGTCACCAAATTTTTAAAAGCTGCCACGCGGTTGAGTTCAAATTGGGTTGCTGATTGTCCGGCTTTTCCGGGGGGTAGGGTAATCCGTTGCACCGGGAAATTGCGCGATCGCAATGGCAACGACAGGTTTTTGACTTCCCCATCACCAGCAACCCGAATTTGTAGCGTTCCCGGCTTGTCTAAAGGCGTTGTCGGGAGCAAGACTCGAAAGCGATTTTGACCGAGGGAAAACGCCCGGTAAGTCTTTTGTTTGAAAGAAACCGTGGGACTCTGCGAACCAGAGGAGTCCGTCTGAATCATGACCGAGAGCGTATCCCCAAGCTGGGGATTGTTGGGTGCCACCTGTACCTGCAAAGCTTTGACTGGCAAAGCAGTAGAAACTAAAAAAGCAAAAGGCAACAGAAAGAATTCTTTGTTTTTACAGTTCGCTTTGGACTTTTGACTGGACAAGAGTGTAGAAACCAGCCGCCGGTCATGGCGAGATTGAAGCAGAGTCTTAAGCGACATCACAGGCAATTTTCTCCGAGCCAGTAATTGACAAAGCGTCTATGACCTTGTCTATGACCTTTATTACTAGCGGATAGACTATCACCTTGCCTGGACTGTTTCCACCGCCTTTCCTCAATTGATCCCAGTTGCCCAATAGAAACCTGAGGCAATGGCGTTAGCACAGTCCATAAAACTCTGTATTCTAAGTTTATATACCTTTATACTTGTTCTCATAAAACAAACTTGTGCAAGAAGACTTTAGACTGATTGTTGACTTAGTATCTGTTTTGGCAGCAGCAGCCGTTGGTGGAGTGGTATCAGCGCTGCTGCGGCAACCTGCCTTACTGGGTTATATCGTCGGCGGAATCGTCGTTGGGCCTGCGGGGTTGGGACTGATTAAAGAATTGGTTCAGATAGAAACCCTGGCTCAATTTGGTGTCGCCTTTTTGTTGTTCGCCTTGGGCGTTGAGTTTTCGTTTGCGGAATTAAAAAAAGTTAAAGGCATCGCCTTGGGTGGAGGCGGACTACAGATTGCCCTGACAATTGCAGTCACGGTTGCAGTCTGTGGACTCACTGGAGCGTGGGGTACCTTACCAGCGAAGGGTGTCTTCCTGGGGGCAATTCTGTCTTTGTCTTCAACCGCAATTGTCTTTAAGTGTCTGATGGAGCGAAATGAGACGGGGACGCCTCACGCTCAGGTGATGCTGGGGATTTTGGTGGTACAGGATTTGGCATTGGGGTTGATGCTGGCTGTCTTGCCAGCGCTGGATCAACCGCCAGAAGCGATTGGCAAGGCTGTGGCTTTAGCGCTGTTACAGATTGGGTTATTTGCGGCTGTGGCTGTGGCAGCAGGCATCTGGCTGATTCCTCCCTTGCTGCGCCTCTTGGCTCGAACGGAAAGCCGGGAGTTGTTTCTGTTGGGCGTGGTGGCGCTGTGTTTGGGGATTGCGTTGCTCACGGAGGCTTTGGGTCTTTCGATTGAAATGGGGGCATTTGTCGCCGGGTTAATGATTTCGGAGGTGGAATACGCCGACCAAACCCTGACTTATGTGGAGCCGTTGCGGGATGTGTTTGCGGCACTGTTTTTTGCGGCGATTGGGATGCTCATCGACCCGATTTTCCTGTGGAACAACCTAGAGTTAATTCTGGGGCTGGTTTTACTGGTTTTTGTCGGCAAGTTTTTGATTGTGACGCCGATTGTTAGAGCGTTTGGCTATCCGCTGAAAACTGCGGTAATTGCTGGTTTGGGGTTAGCTCAAATTGGAGAATTTTCGTTTGTTCTAGCCAGTGAAGGACAAGCTTTGGGGCTGGTTTCTCGGCGGGTTTACTTGCTGATTTTGGGCACGACTGCGGTGACGCTGGTACTGACGCCTTTTGTGATGCGGCTGGTGCCAAAATTGTTGGAGTTGCCTTGGCTGAAGCCATATCTAGATCCGGTGGATGACCCGATGGAAGTGGCGGTAGATGCGCCTTTGCAAAATCATGTGGTGGTCTGCGGTTATGGACGGGTGGGACGGAATCTGATCAAACTGGTGCAGGAGCATAACTATCCAGTGGTAGTGATTGACCAGTCGGAAAGCCGGATTCAGCAGTTAAGAGAAGCAGAAGTTTCTTATGTTTATGGCAATGCGGTGAGTTTGCACGTACTGGAAGCTGCGGGGGTAGATAAGGCGAAGGGGATGGCGATCGCGCTTCCCGATCCGATGAGTACCCGCCTTTGCCTCAAACGCGCTTTAGAATTGGCTCCGGATCTGGATATTGTCGTTCGCGCTAACCACAACAACGATATCGAACTGCTTTATCAGTTGGGGGCGCGAGAGGTGGTGCAACCGGAGTTTGAAGCCAGTTTGGAACTGGCGGCGCATCTATTAGCCGGTAGTGGCTTGCCGACATGGCAGATCCAGAAGGAAATGCAGCAAATTCGCAATAGCCATTACCTGGCATTGCGTCCAGAGCGATCGCCTTCGGAGATTGCTCATGACTTACAAATTGCCACTGCCGAAATGAATAGCAAGTGGTATTCCCTCCCGCCCAACTCTCCCCTGATTGGGATGACGCTACAGGAGACGGATATGCGCCGATTGACGGGTGTCACTTTGATGGCAATTCGGCGAACTGGTGGGGAAGAAGTGGACTATCCAGACAAGCAAACTTCTCTGGAAGTGGGCGATCGCCTCTTGGTGGTGGGAGAATCCAACGAACAAGCTGCCTTTAATCAACTGGCAAACGGTGAAGTGGCAATCCCAAGCCAAACCGCTCCCTGTCAGTGGTTGCAGGTTCCAGAGTCCAGCCCTGTTGCCGGTAAGCCTCTCTCTGAGCTGCATATTCGCCGCCAGTACGGGGTGCAAGTGCAAGCAATTCGGCGAGATGGCAAGTTCATCCGCTTTCCGGGGGGCGATACCGAGCTGCAAGCGGGCGATCAGCTGCTCTTATGCGGCGGCAGTTTTCCCCTCAATCAAGTGCAACAGTTGTTGGCACCCGAATCTGAGCCTCCGGTTTTCCCAGTCCCTACGCTCAACTTGCCAGTAAGCGAAGCGATACAAGAGCATCTTCCCTCTGATAATCAGCGAACAGGCGAATCAAGGTAATCGGTCATTGGGGAAGAGATTCCCGATTCCCGATTCCCGATTCCTAATTACTTGGGCTGCACATAAGCGATCGCGTGTCGCCAAACCAGCGTTTGCTGATTCGATTCATCTTGTAGACAAATACAGTTCTGATCTTGCCAACGCAGTTTACCAACGAGTACATCGTTCGTGAGGAGTTTCAGTTCAACCCTTTGTCCCTCTTTCACAAATGTTTGGACGAGGCGAGTGCTTGGTAAGCCTGTTTCCAGTTCAGTTGTCATAATGCAAGATTTTTCCTAATGCGAATTGCCAGATTTCAGGATTGAAGGACTGCCATTAACCATTACCCATTCCATAGTTTATGCTAATCGAAAATTGCGAATCGAAGGATTGCTAAATGGGAATCGAGTTTACTAAGTATCACGGACTGGGAAACGATTTCATTCTGATTGACAATCGTTCCTCATCAGAACCCAAGGTAACGCCAGAACAAGCGGTCAAGTTTTGCGATCGCCACTTCGGTATCGGTGCCGACGGCGTGATTTTTGCCATGCCGGGACAAGATGGCACCGACTACACCATGCGGATTTTCAACTCCGATGGTTCCGAACCGGAAATGTGCGGCAATGGCATTCGCTGTTTAGCCCAATTTATCGCTGATTTAGAAGGAAAATCTACTCAAGAAATTCAATATCGGATTCATACCCTGGCGGGTGTCATGACACCGCACATAAAGCCGGATGGGAAAGTCACCGTCGATATGGGAATGCCGGGACTACTGGCAGCGGAAATTCCCACGACGCTGGGTGCTGCTGACGAGAAAGTAATCGCGCAACCTTTAGAAGTCGCGGATGCTACTTGGTTGGTAACTTGTGTCAGCATGGGGAATCCTCACTGCATCACGTTTGTGGAGGATGTTGCCGCGATTCCTTTAGAAAATATTGGTCCCCAGTTCGAGCATCATCCTGTTTTTCCCAAGCGGACTAACACCGAGTTTATTCAAGTCGTGCGCCCGGATTACCTGAAAATGCGGGTCTGGGAACGCGGTGCGGGGACAACTTTAGCGTGCGGGACGGGTGCTTGTGCGACTGTGGTTGCTGGAGTATTGACCGGAAAGAGCGATCGCATCGCCACCGTTGAATTACCCGGCGGCTGTTTGGAAATCGAATGGTCGGAAATAGACCAGCGAGTTTACATGACAGGACCAGCGGAGCGTGTATTCGCAGGTCAGATATAATCCGATGTGCTTTTTCTTAGCCTTCCGATAAATGGGGATTGGGGGAGCAAAACCCGAACAGCTCTGTTGGTTCGATTCCCCTAGTCCCTCGCTCAATTGTCGGGAATTACACTGTAAAGTTGCACATCGCGCGATCTAGCAAAAATGCAAAAGCAGCCAGAAAAGGCTCCCCGGCTCATTACCATCTCCGTCAGCCATTACTGCGAAAAAGCACGATGGGCATTAGAACGGCTTGAGGTTCCCTACATTGAAGAACGCCATATGCCGCTTTTTCATCGGCTAGCCACCCGCAAAAATGGCGGCGGACAAACAACTCCGGTTCTAGTAACGGAAGCGGGTACTTTGAGCGATTCTTCGGACATCTTGCAGTATCTAGATGGCATAACGGCTGAAAGTAAAAAATTTTACCCAGCCGATCCCAAACTGCGCCGCGAAGTGAAAAAACTCGAAGATTTGTTCAACAAGCAGCTCGGCCCCAGTATCCGTCTTTGGGCGTACTTTTATCTGCTAGATGACCGCCAATTGATGCGGAGGCTGTGGTGCGATGGTGTACCCCCTGTGGAGCGGGCGTCATTTCCATTTGTCTTTCCGTTGATTCGCGAGGCGGCACGGCGAGGCTACAATATCACGGCAGAATCGTCAGCCAGTGCCCATGACAAGGTTAAGCGCATCTTCGAGAACGTCAACGCGCGGTTGGCAGATGAACGTTCCTACTTAGTTGGCGATCGCTTTTCGGCAGCAGACCTCACATTTGCCTGTCTCGCGGCTCCGGCTGTACTGCCTGCCGAGTATGGGGCGAGTCTGCCCCACTTAGATGAGTTACCGGATGAAATAGCAGGAGCAATTAAAGAGTTACGGGAAACCCCGGCTGGAGCTTATATCTTGCGCCTGTTCCGTGAAGAACGCCACGGATAAGGGTTTGTTGCAACAGAGAGTGGGAAAGTGAAAGTGGGAAGCGATCGCATCCTCACGGTTGAACGACCTGGCAGATGTTTGGAAATCGTTTGCTCATAAACAGACTAGCCTGTTCGCAGGCAAAATCTAATCGCGATGTAACATCGAACCTTGAAAACGGGAACCTTAAATTAGGTCAACCCAAAGGAATTGTGATGACAGGCGCTATTTACCTAATTCAAGACAAGGGTCAGCTGGTTGAAATGATCGAACAGCCCTATGACTCGGAAGCTTTGCTGCAAAAACTGCTAGCCGACTATCCCAGTTTGTTAGCTGGTGACCAAATCAACAGTGCGGCACCGAGACGTTGGTTGTTAGTTTCACAGGAGATGCCTGTGCCATCTGAAGAAAATGGTTTCGACCGATGGGCACTCGACCATTTATTTCTCGACCAAGATGGAATTCCAACTCTGGTGGAAGTCAAGCGCAGCTGCAACACTCAAATTCGCCGAGAAGTAGCTGGACAGATGCTCGACTATGCTGCTAATGCAGTGGTTTATTGGCCTGTCGAGAAAATTATTGCCCAATTTAACGCTAATTGTCAGGTAAAAAGTCAAGATTCTGAACAGATACTCAGCAATTTTCTAGGCGCTGATGCTAACCCCTCTGAGTTTTGGGAAAAGGTCAAGACAAATCTGCAAGCTGGCAAAGTCCGTCTAGTCTTTGTTGCTGACAAGATTCCTCCTGAACTTCAACGTATCGTGGAGTTTTTAAATAAACAAATGAATCCAGCGGAAGTATTGGCAATTGAAATTAACCAATACGTTGGTCAAGGTTTAAAAACTCTTGTTCCTAGAATTATTGGTCAAACAGTAGCAGGAAAATCAACGCAATCTCTACTAAATTATGAGAGTAAGCAATGGAATGAGTCCTTGTTCTTTCAAGAATTAGAGGCTAAAAAAGGGAGTGATGTAGCTCAAGCTGCCAGAAGCGTTTTCAACTGGATAAATTGTGAAAAAATGCAGGTGAGTTGGGGGAAAGGAAAAATTGAAGGGTCTCTGATCCCCAGAATAATCAGTTACAAAGGAGAAACCAGAAAGTTTTTCACAATTTGGAGTGGTGGCAAAATTGAGATTTATGCCTACGAACCTCCATTTAACTTGGAAGACAAAAAGACTGAACTTCTCAACCGCTTAAAATTAGTCCTAGGTAACTCGATTTCTGTTAATGCCTATAACTGGTATATTCCCTTGTTTGCACTGAAGGATGAGTTGATGGCGAAGCAATTTTTAGAAGTGATTGACTGGGCGATTCAGGAAATTAAAGCATCATAATGATGAATACAGGCTGTCACGTAATATGAGTTAGTAGCTTTTAACCGATTGCTGGTAGTAATCATCTGCTAGATCAGCCTATTGATATCGCCAGCGATCGCATTTGCTTCTCAAACTTATCGCTATCCATCAGCAACCTCATCTTTAGTCCACGCACGGACCTCAAAAGCGAAGTCACCAGCCATCCGCACGTAGAACAGTTGGTGGAAGCCTTCATTATAAGAAGGGCGTTGTAGCTTCTTGATTGTCGCGTAAATTGCTACATCTGGCACCCGTTTTTTACCTAAGCGCTGCTGGTTACGTTCCCGGCATTGACTCACTGACGATTTAAAGTAATAACCGATAATTTCGGCACCATACATACAACCCAATTCAATGAGAAACGCACGTTCTTCTACGGTTGGGTTAGTATTATCCACAACAACCGATTGTCCCATTTCAAGTGTTTCTTTAATAAGCTGCGTCTGCCTTCTAGAGCGGTTTTTGTTGTTCCGCAACAAATCCTTGCTAACCAGCTTATGCGTTTCAGCAAAATGAGTGTGATAGAAGGTACTTTTCCCAGAAGCCTGCAAGCCGATAAAGATGACTAACTGCATAGACAATAGCCTATCAATAGCCCTTATTTAAGCATAGAGTTTAAAATAAAGGAAATTTTCAAGTAATGGTAATTGCAATTTTAAATTAACACTTAGCAATTTACTCTTAAAAAAATTGCGAATAGAAAAATTAGCGAATACCATCAACTGTTATTTGAATGGAGAAGGCGATCGCACTCAGTCAAATTTGAGCGATCGCATCTTCCTATATTTAACTTTTACGCCGTTACTGCCTCGTCTTCAGCTTCATCTCTGACTTTAAAATACCAGTACAGGTTAGCAACAGCTAAATTTGAGGCTTTGTGTAAATTTGAGGTAACTAAAGTTTTATAACCTGCGATCGCAGCTTGTTGACTAATATAAGATTCTGACTCTCGACGTAATTCAGGCTGCATCATAAATTGAAGCTGATCGCGTAAAGATTGAGGATGAGATTTTTGCTTTAAATTTTCATAGAGTAAATGTTCTGGAGGCACTGCCAAGGCCTCTGTATCTGTGCTGACAGGTACTTCTGAATTGCTAAAATCGGCACTTTGGAGCAATTTTAGCTCTGAAGGTGGGAGACTTCGCATCCAATCAACATGATTTTGCCAAGATTCGAGTACAGTTAAATCGTGATCGTGAATGCGGGTGATTTCAGGAAAGAGAAAATCAAGCTCATCCTCGGTTTCACAGCTATTAATAACATTTAGGGAATCTTGACGGATTTTGTCTTGGAGGTGCGACAGGCGATCGCTTACAGCAGAAGGCTCATTCTGCACCTGATAAGTTGTAATAATTGCCTGCTCAATTGCCCAAGCACATTCCAACCTGCGAAGCTGGCCAGCCGAACAGGTTGCTTCTAACAGCTCACTGCTACCATAATCAGCTAAAGCCTGAAATAACATCCCTCTAGCACCATCAATTTCAGCATTTCTACGGTTCGCATCTTGTATTTGCATTGCAGAGCGAAGACGGTGAAGCGCCTGAGTAAATAGCCCGTAAGCTCGAATTAAAATTGTCCGATGGTTCCTAAATTCAACATCCTGAGCAACCTGCTCAATCAATTCTTTAATTTCTGCACCTTGGTCTTTTAACGCCTGTTTTAAATCAATAAAACCTTCTTTGACTTCCAGCCTTAGCTGCCCTACTTCTTTTCTCAGTTTCATTGTTTGGTGCAGGTTCACTGCTGCCAATGCCCCTACAGCTACAGTTCCAACCCCAATAAAGGCTGTAGTTGCTTGCAGCACACCTAAGCTTGTCTGGATAGTTTGCAGTCCAGCTTGAACAGCTTGAAATCCCATGTGCGTTTGATACATCTGCACTCCACTTGTAACCAAGTGTAAAGGGCTTACCAACGGCGATAGAGGGCTATTTTGGGCTACAGCACCGATGGCATGGGCGACAAACTGCCCAGTAGATGCGTCTCTAGCCATGCCTATTGGGACTCCTGCTGATGTAAAAACTTGCACATATTTACCAGCCTCGATAGCAGCCTGAATTGCAGGAGCAAATTGAAAATACATATTTCTACTTTGTTATTAGCTAATGTTTTCGAGCCTAGCTTGTCTTACTCGGCGAAGATAACAGTATTTCCACGGAGTTAGTTTCTGCTGAATCTGGGAATACTAGAGTACAAATACGCTATAGGCTCACAGACTTTATGGATATTTCACTGGTTAGCTCTGAAGCTGTTGATTTGTTGTCGCGGATTACTGGGCAAAAGCTCAGCCAAGAGGATTTGACGCCTCCCGTGATATTTTTAGCAAATTTGGTAACGCTGCTACTGGGTGTGATTTATGCTGATGGCACAGTTACGGATGATGAAAAGCAACGGCTACTGACAACCCTTAATCGATTTATTCCCACAGAGGGCGGTGTGCGTCGATTAGCGCATTTGATGATCAAGGGAGTAAAGGAGAATTTGGATAATACAAAACCAAGTCAGCTGTCTAGGTTGGCAGCTCCGTTATCAAAATCACAAAAACTTTTGTTGATTAGTTTTGGCTATGAAATATCAGCCGCTGATGGAGTAATGGATACTCGTGAAAAGCGGTATTTAGAAATAATTGGCGATCGATTAGAGATTAATCCACAACACTTGGCAGTTTTAGAAGCGGGATTCAGTCATCAAGGCACTGTGGAACCAACAGCTTTGGAGGAGGTGCAGTCTTTACTCGATCCTGCTCGCTTTCATGCGCTTGATGCCGTATTTATCATGGCTGCTAGCGATCTGTTGGCGGTTCTACCTGCTAAACCTAAACAGCAAGCCAAGCAACAACAGCGCCTAAACTTGTCCTATGAGGAGCTACAGCGGTTCCAAGGGTATCGGCAACAGTTAAAAACCGCTTCTAAGCAACTTGCCGAGATTATCCAAGACGGCACGAATCAGGGTGTACTGCCTAACAATCTAGCAGAACAAGTAGAGCAAGCGTCTCGAAAGTTGAGTTCTCAGCGCTTCCGAGTGGCAGTTGTAGGCGAGTTTAGCCAAGGAAAATCAACATTACTGAATGCTCTACTAGGTGAAGAAATTCAACCAGTGCGAGAGATTCCCTGTAGCGGCACGGTAACAGTTCTCAGATATGGAGAGCAAAAACGGGTAATTTGCCGTTATAAAGATAAACGAGAGGAAGAAATTCCATTTGAACAGTACAAAATAAAGGCAGCAATTTCAGAAGAAGCCGCATTGGATTGTGTCAGTGATGAATTAGCTCGTTCTGATATTGAAGAGATTATTTTTGAACATCCCGATCTAGAGCTATGCCGAAGTGGTGTTGAAATAGTGGATTCTCCAGGATTGAATGAACATCCTGACCGAACTGCGATTACTCAACAACTACTCAAAGATACTGATGCCGCGATTTTCCTAATCAATGCCTCACGTCCTCTAACTCAAGGAGAACGCGACTTGATCCAAGACTTGAAGGCTCAACTGAACGGTGGGAAGACAGATGAGGCTGCCAACAATTTGTTTGTAGTTGTGAATTTTATGGATCTGTTGCGTAGTGAAAATGGTCGGCACCAGGTTCGTCAACGGATTGAAAGGTTTGTTCAGGGTCAAAATCCTATCATTGCAGGTGAAAACCGCCTTCATTTCATTTCGGCTCAAGCGGCACTGGATGCAATTTTGACTGGGAATCAGGATAGTTACTTGAAAACCTTCCAGCAATTTACACAGTCTATTGAGAAGTTCCTCGCTACTGAGCGAGGATTAATAGAACTTTACCAATCTAGCGAAGGACTTAAGCAGTTAATTGAGGTTTCTTGTAATGAACTAAACCAATTCGAGCAAATTTTAGATGGTAAGGTGAAAGTTTCTGAAGAAGATAAACATAAAATATTTGAACAAATGGGTGAAGCCAGTGGCCGCGATGTCAGAATCCAATTAATAGCAGATCAACTGATAGAACAATCATGCGATCAAGCTGAGGAGTTTTGGAATGAGTGGGCTGAAGAAATAGGCGATCGTATAGCAGACAAAAGTAAACGCTGGTCTTCCGAACATTTACATATTTGGAGCCAAAAAGAGTTAATTAGAGATTATGCAAATCAGTTTGTTCGAGACTTTTCAAAAGAACTAGATGACTGGGGTAATAAAAAGATTAGAGATACGATTTTGAAACAGAATCTTGAAATTTTAGATAAGGAAATTGAGCAAGAGATAGAATCTATTAGGAAAAATTTTCAAGTTTTCGATCGGCGACTCAATACTAGCTTGGTTAATCAACTCAATTTTGCAGCTGCGGAAACTCTTCCTGGAATAGGGACGGGCGGGCTAGGTATTGCTTCATCCATTAACCCAGATATTGGTGGTGCTGGAGGTTTCTTTGGTGGGTTGGGAGCAGGTGGATTAGTTGCTGGTGCGTTGCTGATATTTACAGGACTTGGTATTGTTCCAATAATTCTGGGCGGTTTAGCTGCTGCGGCTGGTGGCTCATTTGGTTTCGGCCTGCTAGATGTTGATGGAATACATGGTCAGATAAAACAGAAAGTATGTGATTTAGGTTTAGAGAAATTTAGCCAGTCAGTAGAAGAAATATTGGGTAATATTGGAGAAAGAATTAGCTTAGTTTTTAACGAGCGCTCTGAAGCAGCCAGCAAAGTTATTGCACAAGCCATCTCTATCTCAGAAAACTTGCTAGAGCAGCAGGAAAAAGTTCACAAAGAAACACTGGAACAACGTCAAGCTGAAAAAGCTTTTATCTGTAAGAAGCGTCAGGAACTTGAGCAGGTGCAAAAGGACATTGAAGCAATCCTTCCTTTCTGACAAATTAAGAAAGTGGAGATAAAAGCAGTGCTTTGTTAAAACATCTGCTCAAAGCATTGAGCAACTGCTAGTGGGGCTACTGTAGTAAGAAATATGGGAAACAGAAATGCGAGAAATTAGAGCGATCGCATTCTCCTCAATCTCAAAGAGCGATCGCACCCGTGAAAATATCTAGCAACATAGCTTAACGCACCACTTGCCGCATATAGTTTGCCCAAACTTGGGCAGCTTGTCCGCTACTTCCTCGCGTTGGAGTGTTGTCGTCATTTCCCAGCCAAATGCCGGTGACGAGATCCTGACTGGGAACGTAGCCAATAAACCACAAGTCAACGCCGCTATTCGTGGTGCCCGTCTTCCCCACCTCTCCGAATCCAATCGACGCCGCCCGTGCCGTACCCCCTCGCACTGCGCCCCGAAGCATATTCGTCATGGTATCTGCGATTCCCTGAGACAGCACCCGCTTCGTTGCCCCTGCTTCCTCCTCGAAGGAGTAAATCACCCGGCAGGTTTGCGGATTGTTGAAATCTTTGCAATCGCTGCTGTCCCGAATCCGCTGAATAGCATGGGCGCGATTCCAGACGCCGCCATTTTCCAAGGCACCGAAAGCCCCCGTCATCTCCAAGACAGTGGTTTCGCTTTGCCCCAACACCAAACCGGGAACCGGATTAAGCGGCGTTGTGATGCCCAGTCGCCTCGCCATCTCCACCACCCGATCTAAACCGACATCCTGCGCCACCCGCAGCGCGATCGCATTCTCAGACTGGGCAAGCGCGGTGTACATATCCGTCCCGCTACCCCCTACTCTTTCGCACCCCCGAAAGCGTTGATTCTGCCACACTAAAGGGGCGCAAGAATAAAACTTTCCCGGCGAGTTACCTTGTTCAAGCGCTGAGGCGTAGGCAAAAATTTTGAAGGTGGAACCTGGTTGCCGCTTGGCTTGAGTCGCGCGATTAAACTGACTTTTTTGATAATCTGTGCCACCGACCAAGGCGCGAATTGACCCGTTGCTGGAGTCGAGGGTGACAATTGCTCCCTCAGAGAACCTGTAACTTCCCCCAATGGTATTAACTCCGTTGCGGAGGGCAGTTTCCGCCTTTTGCTGAGTCTCCAGATCCAGATTGGTTTCGACAAAAAAATTGCCTTCTTTTGCCAGTTGATCTCCCAACAAGAATTGGAGTTCGGTGAAAACGTAGCTGTAAAAATAGGGTGCCTTGATACTAGCCAAAGCTTCTCTGGCTTTAGGGCTAACGTCAATACGCGATCGCCTTGCTCGTTGAGCTTCTTCCGCACTGATAAACCCCAGATTTGCCATGCGGTTAATAATGCGATCGCGCAGTCCAATCGCCGTTTTATAATCCCGAATCGGATTAAAACTATTCGGTGCTGGCAAAATCGCCACCAGCGTCGCCGCTTCAGAAATATTTAAGTCTCTGGCAGATTTGTCGAAATAAAACTGAGCCGCGTCCTCAAACCCGTTCGCGCCAACTCCCAAGTAGATGCGGTTCAGATAATTCCGCATGATCTCGTTCTTACTGTAGAACGTCTCCAGCTTCAGAGCGACGATCGCTTCCTTGATTTTTCGCCCCGCGCTATCTTCTGTCCCCACATACTCCCGAAACAAACTCCGCGCCAACTGTTGCGTAATCGTGCTACCGCCTTGACGAATTCCGCCTCCCTTGACATTCGTCACCACCGCCCGCAGCGTGCCAACAGGATCGACCCCAAAGTGCCAGTAATAGCGGCTGTCTTCCGATGCAATCACCGCTTGAGGCAGATACTTGGAAAAATCTGATAATCGCCCCAATTCCCGGTGCGCTATCGTTCGGGGACGCTGTAACGGCGTTCCGTCATCAGAATTAATTACTACTGGCCCTTGTACGCCAGCCGGCAAAGGTCGAATCGGAATATTGCGCCACTCAAAAAGAATCCACAATGCCAATAAACTGGTCAGCCCACCCACCCCATAGAGGGCGTAACGAGTCGCCAGGACGTACCAGGGGGGCGGATTGTGGTACTGAAGCCGAACCGCATCCGCCAATTCCGGTGGTCCTAGGGTGAGGATATCGCCGTGGCGTAGTATGAGGCTATTGAGCCGCCGTCTCCCTCGGTAGATGCCATTGGTAGAGTTTTCATCCTTGATGACAAAGGACTGCCCGCGACGTCCTTCTCGGTTTAATGAAAGATGAATCTGACTGATAACTGGGTTCCGCACCACGATATCGCAAGATTTAGAACTGCGTCCCAGTAAATAGCGATCGCCCAACAGTGGATAAACCTCTGCCTTCGCCGCACCGGCATCCTGCACCCACAATTCCGGTACTTTGGCATTGGGCTTCAGCGCCAGCGCATTAAAATTTACCTTAGCTTGAATGGTCTGTACTGCCTGAGTTAGTTGACCCAGGATGGTTTTAGGCGGTTGTTGGGGTGAGGTCATGTCAGAGGCAAAAGGCTCAATGCGACAAGCAAGAGGTTTGTACTGAATATTCTAAATATTCTAATCGCTTGCCTAGGGAGGCGTTGTGAAAAAGAGAAAGAGCTTACAAAGATAGGTTTTAACAAATCGTCTTTTTAAAACTAAAGAAGGGAATTAATTATCAACGGAAAAATCCGCTTTCTCCCACTTCCCTCCGCTTCCTCTGCCCTCATCTCTTCAGCGTGGTCTGCCAGATGAGGAAGGTTGATTGCAAAACCAGGCAATCAACAAACACACCATACCTACATTAATAAACATATCTGCCAGATTAAATACTGCAAAGTGAATCAGCCGAAAATCCAAGAAATCAACGACGCAACCGTTGAAAAATTTGTCATTGATAACGCAACTGTTGAAAAATCGGTCAATTCCATTGCCCACCGCTCCACCTAAGATAAAGCCACAGCCTAATTGTTCCCAACGATCCAAATGGGGGTTTACTAAAGCGAATCCGATCAAGAATAGACTCACTCCCAAAGAAAGCCAGGGCAACCAAACTTCGCCTTGAAACCAGCTAAAAGCTGCCCCAGGGTTCAATTCATAGGTAAAGTGAAATACATTAGGCCACAGCGCCCACGTTTCTTTATAGACAAAATTCTGCACCACCCAATATTTAGTGACCCGATCCAGAATCAGACTAACGAAAGCGGCAAGCCAAAAATAGTGATTTTTAAAATTCATTGTAATTAGTCATTAGTCATTAGTTATTCGTGATGAGTGATTAGTCAATCGTTCTTTAGTAATCAGTATCGGTAGACTATCAACCCACTACCCCATGACCAACGAGCGCTTGACTAATGACCAAACCAACGACTTAATAAAGCATTAGCTGGCGTAAGAAATAAGCCAAGACTGTCACTGCACAAACAATTGCCATTTGGGCTGGTAAAGGATAGACGGAGTATTTCAAAACTGCTTCCCATAACGGCAGTAATACCGCTCCCAATGTTAACAAATGGGTCACGATTAGATAAGTCAAACCAGTGATATGGATGACCAGCAACCCACAAATACAGCTGAAGGACAAAGACTCCAATCGCTGCGGTGCCTTAAAAGCCACTAAGCCACAGATCCACGCACCCGGAATAAAGCCTAGTAAGTAGCCAAAGCTGGGTTCTGTGAGATAGTCGAGACCTCCGCCTTGAGAAAAGACTGGAAACCAGGGAGTGAGACCCAACGCCAGGTAAGCAATTTGAGAGAGTGCCCCGGCATTTTTACCGCCCATACAGCCAACTAGCAGCACGGCACCGATTTGATAGGTCACGCCCAGCGAGTGAGTTTGAATCCCTTGCTGAGACCAATTCCAAGGAAGGCTGGGGACATACGCTTCCAGAAACGTACCACCAATCGTTAGGAGTAAGCCAATCAAGGCCCACAGTAGTTCAGTGGGAGCAAACACAAGGGTAAAGGAGCAGGGGAGTAAAAGAGCAGGGAAGTAAAGAAGCAGAAGCGTCAAAGAGCAGAAGCGTCAAAGAGTAGGGGCGTCAAAGAGCAAGGGAGAAATAGTCCTCAGTCCTCAGTCCTCAGTCCTCAGTCCTCAGTCCTCAGTCCTCAGTCCTCAGTCCTCAGTCCTCAGCCCTCAGTCCTCAGTCCTCAGTCCTCAGTCCTCAGCCCTCAGCCCTCACCAGGAGCGGGGAGTCCCGCCCCTATAGCACTCATACCTTAGCAGTGTATTCGCCGGGAATGGGTGCTTCGCCACCCGTAAGCCCTAGGGATTCGAGCATAGCATGGTCTTGCTCTGGCGGTTGCCCGATAGTGGTGAGGTAGTGTCCAATCAGCATGGCATTCATTCCCGCTTGAAAGCCCATTGCTTGGAGTTCTCCCATCACGGCTTCCCGTCCGCCAGCGTAGCGCAGAATTTGTTCGGGCAGGATGAGGCGGAAAATGGCGATCGCTTTGAGGGCTTCATAAGGATCGATTTTTGGGCGATCGCTTAGGGGTGTCCCTTCTCTGGGATTTAATAAATTCAGGGGGACGGATTCGACTTCCAATTCCCGTAGCGCCAACGCCAGATCCACTCGGTCTTCCCAGCTTTCGCCCAATCCCATAATTCCACCCGTGCAGGCTTGAATTCCCGCAGCTTTGAGATTTTGGATGGTTTGGACGCGATCGCGCCAAGTATGAGTCGTCACGATTTGCTCGAAGAAGTTCTCCGATGCCTCTAAATTATGGTTGTACCGCGTTACCCCCGCCTCAGCTAGCGCCTGAGCTTGTTCTGGCGTCACTTCTCCCAACGCACAGCAAGGTTTAATCTGGGTTTCGGCAATAATTCGGCTCACCGTTTCCAGAATTTGTTCAAATTCCGTCGATTTGGGGCTGTTGTACTTAATGCCGCGTCCTTGAGAAACTAAACAAAACCGCTTTGCCCCGGCTGCTTCAGCTGCTTTGGCTTGGCCAAGAATCTCCTCGGTGGATTTCAAGCCATAGATTGGCGAGTCTTGACCGGGGTGGTGAGCAGACTGGGAACAGAAGCCGCAATTTTCCGAGCAATTGCCAGATTTCACATTGACAATGCTGCATAAATCGACTACGTTTCCGCAACAAGCTTGACGGACTTTGTCGGCTGCTTCGCATAGCAGCAAAATATTTTCTTCACCTTCAATTTGGGATAGAGCGATCGCTTCAGCTCTCCCAATCCGCTCGCCAGCAATAATCCGAGAGGTCAGGTTTTGCAGCCATTGCCGCAGTGACTCCTGAGACTTGCTGTTAACATCCACGTTTGACACCGATGCTTGAACCACGTTCGGCCCTTTTGATCGTATTTATTGAAACGATGGCATTTTATCACTTGGTTTGCAGACAACTAAAGCCATACCTTAACCTGACCTTTACTCTATCCTTTACGATTAGACGGTAGGCTAATAGCAAAACTGCCCCTGCTAAGCTGGAATGTCTGGCAATTGAAAAAATTGCATTCTGAGTAAAAAAAATGGTACGGGTCTAGCTTGCATCAACGAATACAAGCGTTTATTGCTTTTACTAACCAGTGTCTGAGGAAAATAATCCCGTGAGTTCCGTGACCTCCGGTTCGCAGAAAATTATGAAACCCCGCTCCGATTGGGATCGGACGATGGATCGGGGCTTTATTTGGCTAACTCGAATTTTTGCGTTTGCAGTTGCTGTAATCCTGATTTGGATAACGGTACAAGTTGCAATTAAAGCTTGGCCTGCGATTACAGAATTTGGGTTTGGCTTTATTACCTCCACCAATTGGGACCCAGTTCGCAATCAGTACGGAGCGCTGCCTCAACTATACGGCACGATCGCTAGCTCAGCGATCGCCCTGTTGATTGCCGTACCAGTGGGGATTGGCGTCGCCCTTTTTCTGAGTGAAGATTATTTGCCGCCACGAATTCAGGTGGTAATTGTTTTCCTCGTAGAACTGCTAGCAGCGATTCCCAGTGTGGTCTATGGTTTGTGGGGAATTTTTGTTCTGATTCCCCTTTTGAAGGTCGTAGGTAACTGGCTTAACGCATCTTTGGGTTGGCTGCCCATTTTTAGCACGCCGCTGCGTGGCCCAGGCTTGCTCCCGGCAGCGCTCGTCCTCGCCATTATGGTATTGCCGACTATCGCAGCCCTTTCTCGTGACGCCCTCATCTCGTTACCTCCAGACTTGCGGCAGGCGTCAGTTGGGTTGGGAGCGACTCGTTGGGAGACCATTCTCAAAGTGCTACTCCCGTCCGCTTTCTCTGGAATTGTGGGCGCAGTGATGCTGGCACTGGGTCGAGCTTTGGGAGAAACAATGGCTGTAACGATGTTGATTGGGAATTCTAACAACATCAGTCCTTCTATCTTGGCTCCGTCCAACACGATTGCTTCCCTACTCGCCAACCAATTTGCAGAAGCAAGCGGTCTGCAAGTGGCAGCCCTAATGTATGCTGCGTTAATTCTATTTGTCCTCACGCTGTTAGTGAATATCTTGGCTCAGATACTCATTGAGCGCGTCCAGCGAATTTAATCCGTTCCTTGTTCTGAGATGACAGCAGACTTGCACAGGCGGGTTTATCAGTATAGGAAAGCTACTGGCAGATATCTGGTGAAAGCCGCCCCTCCATAATCGACCACTGACCACCGACCACAAATATGATGTCTAAACCCCAGGCTCAACCAGTTTCCGGATTTCCCAGTCGTAGTTTGAAGCGATCGCCTACTTCCCCCCGGACACTGTTTGGGATCGTGATGACGGCGCTAACGTTTCTTTGTGCTGTCCTGGCTATCCTGCCTTTGGTGGCGGTGCTTTCCTACGTAATTATCCAGGGTATAAGCCAGCTGAACGCGAGTGCGTTCACGGAACTGCCGCCCCCTCCCTTAGTACCCGGAGGCGGGTTTGGCAACGCCATTCTGGGAACCCTCATCATGGTCGGAATTGCTGCCCTGATTAGCATTCCCTTTGGCATCATGGCAGCCATTTATTTGTCTGAGTTTAGTAATACGGGTAAGTTTTCTTACTGGATTCGCTTTGCCACCAACGTCCTGAGTGGAGTTCCCTCTATCATTGTGGGCGTCTTCGCTTATGCCGCCGTCGTTCTCACAATGGGAACTTATTCCGCATGGGCGGGAGGATTTGCTTTATCAATCTTGATGTTGCCAATTGTAATTCGGGCAACCGAAGAAGCTTTAAGATTGGTTCCGCAAGAAATCCGACAAGCATCGGTCGGACTGGGAGCAACTAACTTTCAAACGGTGTCTCGCGTGATTTTGCCAGCAGCACTCCCAGCAATTGTGACGGGAACGACGCTGGCAGTTGCTCGTGCTGCTGGTGAAACAGCACCCCTATTATTTACTTCCCTTTTCACCCAATATTGGCCTAATTGGAACAATCAATTAAAAGAACCAACGGCTTCCCTAGCGGTTTTAGTTTACAACTTCGCTACGTCTCCATTTAAAAATCAGCAAGAATTCGCTTGGGCGGCTTCTTTCATCCTAGTTTTACTGGTTCTGATAACCAGCATGATTTCTCGTTTAGCAACGGCTCGTCGAGTTTATTGATGAACAATTGTTCAAATATGTGTTGCTATGATACGGAAACTTAAACAAAGTAATGCAACAATGAATACATACCGAGGTTTAATAGTATGCTAGGCGCTGTTTTTAACCTTAAGGACGAAGCCGTAATCCCCTTGACTTCCCAAGCAACACAATCCTTCGCCCAATCATCTGCCCAAAAACCTACAGGGTTTTTGTTAGCCTGTTAAACCCAAAAACCGATCTGATTATTTATGTTGTCGAATTCTCAAACCAAGAATCAAACTGAGACTGTTTTACAGACAGAAAATCTAAAGGTATACTACGGAAATTTTTTAGCACTTCGAGACATTTCGATAGATATTCCCAAAAACCGGGTTACGGCTTTTATTGGACCTTCGGGTTGTGGAAAAAGTACCTTGTTGCGCTGCTATAACCGCCTCAATGATTTAATTAAAAGTTTTCGGGCAGAAGGCAAAGTCACTTACCACGGTCAAGATCTTTACGCTCCAGAAATCGATCCCGTAGAGGTGCGGCGACGGATTGGGATGGTCTTCCAAAGACCAAACCCATTTCCTAAATCGATTTATGACAACATCACCTTTGGTGCCCGGATTAATGGATATCGGGGCGATTTGGATGAATTGGTAGAGCGGAGTTTGCGGCAAGCGGCTCTGTGGGATGAAGTGAAAGATAAACTTCGAGCGAGTGGTTTATCTTTGTC
Source organism: Trichocoleus sp. DQ-A1 (assembly GCF_039961955.1). Taxonomy (NCBI): domain Bacteria; kingdom Bacillati; phylum Cyanobacteriota; class Cyanophyceae; order Leptolyngbyales; family Trichocoleusaceae; genus Trichocoleus; species Trichocoleus sp. DQ-A1. Next base: position 10,476 of record NZ_JAMPKE010000008.1, on the reverse strand, counting down.
TGGGGGACAGCAGCAGCGGTTGTGTATTGCCAGAGCAATCGCTGTTCAGCCAGACGTGATCCTGATGGATGAACCCTGCTCCGCTCTCGACCCCATTTCCACGCTGCGAGTTGAAGATTTGCTCCATCAACTCAAAGAGCAATACACCATCGTGATCGTGACGCACAATATGCAGCAGGCATCGCGAGTATCTGATATGACAGCCTTTTTCAATGTCGAACCAACCGAAAAAGGAGGTCGTATTGGTTATTTAGTCGAGTACGACCGCACCGAGGTTATCTTCCAAAGCCCTCAGCAGCAAGCAACACAGGAATATGTAAGCGGTCGCTTCGGTTAATTTTTCCAGAAAAACGATTGATTGAAAGAAGGTAGGGGCAGGGTTTCTGCCCTTACTCGTTGTGGGATACCTGTCAGAAGTATTCCTATCAGATTATTTGATTTAGCAAAGCCAAAAAAATAGGAACTTCCATTTTTTTTCGCATCTGTTAAAAGGATGAAAATAGTGGAATATAGGGGCACAAATAAATGTAACGAGGGGTAAAAGTTTATGGATTGTTCCTACAAACCATAATTCCTAAACTATGAACCATCGAGAGTCTACGTTTATTTACACCAAACGTCTTATCTCTAAAATTAAAAATCTAAAATTCTAAGGGTTCCAATTCGAGATAGGATAAACTCTGATTTTGCATTTCCATCTCGTTTGGTAAAAAAAATACTTATGAAGCGTTATTGGTCACGTCTCCTAGCCCTGGTTTTGGTAGTTACGATGGGATTGATGGGCTGTTCCTCCAGCAGCTCGCTAGGACTGAGTGGAGATTACCGCCAAGATACCTTGGCTTTGTTGCAAGGTTTGAGAACAGCAATTGAATTGCCAGAGGGTTCGGCAGACAAGGCAGCAGCTCAGTCACAAGCGCGTCAGATTATTAACGATTTTGCCTCTCGCTATCGGCGGGATAGCTCTGTCGCTAAGCTGAGTTCTTACACGACGATGCGAACTGCATTGAATTCAATAGCAGGGCATTACAGCTCTTATCCGAATCGTCCGCTGCCGGAAAAACTGAAGACTCGCTTAGAGCAAGAGTTCCAGCAGGTGGAAGCAGCTTTGAGACGAGAAGCTTGAAGAACTAGCTGGCGAGTTGTTAGCTGTTAGCTGTTCATTCACTGGCTAATCGCTAATCGCTTTTATGGAGATCGCGTCCACTGCTCTGAGACCCGGTTGGGGATGATGGCAGATGGAGTGAATTTACCGTGACCAGTGGAGCGATCGCATCCGCTGCAACACGCAGCACAGACGGCGGATGCGATCGCCGCAGATAAAGCGCCGCAGACAAAGCGCTACAGACAAAGCGCCGCAGACAAAGCAATGACAGATTACGCCATTTTGTTTTAATTTCAGAAGATAAAATCTTGAAATCCTGTTTGGGCTTTGGTTTGAAAAGCCCAAATGGCAACAGACGTGGCAGTTGGTATCGTCGATCTTATGGGTGCCTATTTCTATTAAAAAGCAGAGATTTGCCGGAAACGCGGGTAAATCTGTGTATAGAGTCAATTGACAAGTACTCAGACAAGTGCTGATATGATGCTCAACCAGTGAAATCGGTTCGGATGACACCTTATGTTCCATCCTTTCGTCTGAGGGGTAGACATATCTAACAGTTCCATGAGATTGGTGTTTAGGAGGAAGTTCGTGGGTCAGGCATCGTTAAGATTGCCGCAAACTTGGCAGCGTGTCTATCGCGGTTTAGTTGCAGCAGTTCTGACCAGTAGTAGTCTTATCAACCCTTACTTGGGTTCGCAATCTGCTCTAGCTCAAACAAGGGCATATTGCCAGCTTTCAGCAGATGCGATCGCCCAAAAAGAAAGTTTGCGTGTTTCAGCCGTGAAGGGAAACTCGGATTCCCAAGGTCGCTACAGAACGCTCTTGAAAAAACACGCAGAGAGTTTGCAGCAGTGTCGTCAGCAAACTTGGCCCCGCGTACAGGCAATCTGGCTGCGCCTGTATCCCTGTGACATCCGTCCTGGGGCACTAGATGAATTAATGGATCGCTTGGTTAACCGGGGCTATAACCAGGTCTATGTCGAAGTTTTTTCTGACGGTCAGGTGCTACTGCCTAAGGCAGAAAATTCCACACCCTGGCCTTCTGTCATCAGAACTCCAGGCGCTGAGAAAGTGGACTTGCTCGCACAAGCGATTAACAAAGGGCGCGAACGGGGGATGCAAGTATATGCGTGGATGTTCGCCATGAACTTCGGCTACTCCTACTCCCAGCGACCCGATCGGCAGCAAGCGCTAGCCCGCGATGGTATGGGAAAAACCAGTTTGTCGGTCACGGAGGACGGTTCTCAAGCCTTCATAGATCCTTACAACGCCCAAGCAAAACGAGACTATTACCAGCTGGTTCAAGAGGTGGTTCGTCGCCGCCCCGATGGAGTGCTGTTTGACTACATTCGGTATCCCCGCCAGTCAGGAAGCGCTTCTGTGGTAACGAAAGTCCAAGATTTATGGATTTACGGAGATGGTTCTCGACAGGCTTTGTATGACCGCGCCCTCAACAATAAGGGACGAGAACTGATCGAGCGATATATTACCAAGGGATTCATTAGCGCTGGCGATGTTGCAGGGGTGGATAAACTTTACCCAGATGAGGGATCGCCCCTCTGGCAGGGACGCAACCCCGTTGCCGATGAAATGAAAGCAACCGCCTCACAGCGCCAAGCCCGGCTGCAATGGGAGTTGTGGCAACTGAGTGTTGCCCATGCGGCTCAAGGCGTTGTGGACTTTGTGGCGTTAGCCAGCCTCCCCGCCCAGCGACAAAGAATCCGCACGGGGGCAGTGTTTTTCCCGGAGGGGAATCAAACCGTGGGTCAAGGGGGGTATGATTCGAGAGTGCAACCGTGGGATCGGTTTCCCAGTTATATGGAATGGCATCCGATGTCCTATGCAACCTGCGGCAACACCAGCTGCATTGTCCCGCAAGTTGAGCGGGTTTTGAGTCTTGCGCCACCCGGCACTCAGGTTTCACCCGTACTAGCGGGGGCTTGGGGCAAGTCGTTCAATTCTCGTCCGTCCTTAGAACAGCAGATGCAAGCGATCCGCGCTGGGGCACCGCAAGTCAATTCAATCAGCCATTTTGCCTTTTCCTGGCAAGAACCGGAAGTAGACCGCGATCGCAAGTTCTGTGGTGCCGACTAGCGATCGCTTTTAGCTCCTAGCCGCAAATCTGGGATACTCGTCACTAGACACGATTCGCAGCGGCACTTGGGTAATTTTTTCTTCGATTAATTGGTCGCTTACAAATTCCATAACCACAGGCTGCAAAAAGAAAAATGCAGCCTTTTTTTCGATTAGCGATCGCTCTTCCAATGATTCCAAGGCTTCTAGCAGTTTTTGCGGTGAGATCGAGGGCGGTAGCTTCTCCCGCAATTGTGAAAATGAAAGGATTTGGTTACTCAGGGCGAGGCAGTTAATAATTATCTTTTCCGTCTCGGACAACCGCTTAAATTGTTGCTCTAAAAGATTGCGAATTTCACCAAACACTGTAATTTTTTGGCTTAAAAAATCAGAAATATTCCCGTGGAATAACTTTTGAATCGTCGTCGAGACGATTTTTAATGCGAATGGATTTCCTGCATAATATTCAATTAGCTGGCTCCAATCGCTCGGCGAACCCCATAAAGAACTTTTAGCCCTCAATATTTCCTGTACTGGCGCTACCTGCAAACCTTTTAGTTTCAGGACTCGAACGGGTAAAGTTTCTCCTTCCAGTAATCCAATTCCTTTTGGCTTCTCCCGGCTTGTTAGCACCATGCAACTTTGATGGGGTGTTTCTCCTATCCTTTCCAAAAGTTCACCATAATCCTCATAGCCTTGGCGATAGTGTCCAGTGCTAAAGTGCAAGGAAGGCTTGGACAAATCGCCCCCGTGCAGAATCGCCTCCGCATTATCGAACACTAACAGACAGCGAGAAAGCTTTAAATAACGAATTAATAGCGAAATTCTCCCCTCTACCGTTGCTGGTAAATTAGTTTCCCGCTCATTTGATAGAAATTGGATTAGCTCTGCTAGCATCTCCTTGAGGGGCGGAGCATTGCGTAGACTTCGCCAGATCGTAAACTCGAATCGATCTTGAATTTGATGGGCTAGTTTCACCGCCAGACAGGTTTTTCCAATTCCGCCGATTCCTAACAGCGTTACCAGTCGGCAGCGTTCCGATAAAATCCAGTGCGTCAAGGTTGCCAGTTCTTCTGTGCGACCGGAGAAAATCGCACACTCAGGAGCCTCACCCCAATCTTGCTGTCCTGCTTTCGTCGTGGCACTTCCTGGCTCCGCAACCGGCTCAATTTTAGAAGCGGGTAAATCGTAATCACTTTGTTCCAATAAGAGGTTAAAAGCTCTGAAGCAACGACTCAGGGTGCGCTTATCAACCCCAGCGTCACAAGCAAATACCTTCATCAGGGTATCTGGATCTAAGCCAGTGCGATCGCTTAACGCTTCCAGAGTGTACCGATTGTTAGATTTTTCGCAACTTTCCGCTTCAGATTTTGCAGCCTGGAGTTTCTTTAATCCTTGGGGCGTGAGAATCACACCACGCCTACGTTTTTGTTGTTGTAAATTCATCAGAGAAATATCTGAGTTTAACAAACACAGTAACCTGTGGGGCAGGCAAAACCCGGTGTATATGGTCTGTGGGTAATAGGTTCCACTCCACTAAATAGACTGCTACAAACTTCGGATATAGATTTCCTGAACCTCAGGGAATTTAATCACCCCGATTATGGCAAAGCTATAGGCTGTTCGATCCGAAGATTAATAAATTTTCCGATTTTAAGTAACTTCGCAAAGTTAGCCTCTTAATTTTTTCCCGGATGAAAAGCTTACGATGTCTGGCTTCAAAAACTTGATCGGCAGAAATATTTAAGTTCTTTGTTTAGATCCTAAACTTCGGTGGCTGATATTTGATGGACGCGGCAAACTTGACTTATGAAAACATCAATGAATTTTGCTCGTTCAGGCAGGAACACTTTGTTGGATAAGATATTCAGGAATTGATTGGCTGGGGATTGTGGTTTTCTTCCGAGGCAAGCTCTCAAGTTCTTTTGCGTACCAGTATCCGCGATGAATCATGGGTAGGATACTTTTTTCGCAAACGATTATGTTGACATTAGGCAAATCGCCAGAATCATGAGTTAGAAAAGAACCGGATAAATCTACTCTTTTAAACCCCACAATAAAACCAGCCGTAAAAAATACTTAAATCTCCCTGGGAGGAGCGCTGGAATCAGTATGTAAGACTTGCAAAATTTACCAAATCACAGCTAAGTAAAAGTCGTGTACCTACCTCAACAAAGCTTAATTTAGCAATTCTATTTTCATCAACAGTCCATCGCGTTCATTTATGGAGACATTCGCAATGACCTCACTAAGTACTTTAAATTCGACAGACGATCTGGAGTTTGGCAAACACGTCTCGCGAACGAACGTCCAAAAGATACCCATTTCGGTAAACCAGTTTTGGTCTGGGTTCGATGACTATCTCTCGTTGCAGAAAGTTCTCGGCGCACACGAAAATACTGAACTGGAAACTGGGGATGGAAAACCGGAAAATGGCGTGGGAGCCATCATCCGATTCGAGTTCGGGGGTGGGATCACTCGCGAACGGCTGGTCGTCAAGGACGATCAAACCCACGTCTGGAAGATCGACATACCAGAGCCGAATGTGCTGTTCACGTTCTACGAAGCTACCGCGCGGGTATACGACACGGAGACTGGTCCAGAAGTGTCGCTGACGATGGAAGTCGTGATGCGGAGCGAGAACCGAGAAGATCGGGCAAAAGCACTCAAGATTATGGAAAACTTCCTGCCAACGCGCATCCCTGAAGTCACTAATTTCATCCTCCGAAGAGACGGAATCAAGTGTTCGTTCGAGTTTGATGTCCACTGTCCCGTAGATAAGTTGTGGGCTGTCGTTGGCAATTGGCAGGATGTCTCGTGGGTGCAATACGCCACTGGGGTGAAAATAGAGCCTGACAATAAGCGGCAGATCCTCTTCCCGAACGGTGGAGTTGTCGAGGAGAGCCTCGTGTCTTGCTCGAACGAAGAGCGAACCTTAGCCTATGAAATGACCAAAAGTGCTTCGATGCCGATCAATCTCTACAGGGCTACAGTCAAGCTTTCTGAGGTGAATGCCGAAGTCACCAAAGTGAACTATGAGAACATCTTCATCCCTGAAGAGGGGCAAGATGCCCAGCAACTCAAAGCCAGCATTGAAAAGATGTTCAACCAGCGATTTGAGTGGGTCAAATCGCAATTTGACACTCGCAAAGACACCCAGCAAAAAACTAGCCGCGCAAATGTCACAGGTATCGTTCGCGCCCCCATTGACAAAGTGTGGGCGGTCTTCAGACCCTTTGGTCAGGAGATTATGAAATGGTGGCCTATTTATGAGTGGGTTAAATTGGATGCCCCAGGCAAAGACGAAGTTGGGGCGATACGCTCCTTCAAGACTCTCTCAGGGCGCGAATATAAAGAGCGTCTGGAGATGCGCGACGACCAGAAGCACACCTTGAAATATTCCTTTGTCGAAGTCAAACCTAGTCTTCCCATCACGAGTGCTATCACAACTGTCGAGATGTCAGCCAAGAGTCCGACAGAAACGGTGATTCATTGGTTTTCTGAAACTGAAGTCAGCCCCGTATTTGCCGGACAAATTACTAGCGGTCAGGAAAAAACTTACACTGAAGCGATCAAATCTCTGGATAAGCACTTTAATCCCAGTATTGGCAAGCTGGAAATTGAAGTGATTAGTGGCAAAGATTTGCTCAAAACTGGCTTGTTTAATCCCGATCCTTTTGTCGTAATCGATCTTGACGAGGCGAAGCCACAAGAATCGAAGGCTTGTTTGCAAACTTGCAACCCCTTGTGGAATGAAAAGTTCACCTTTGAGTTGGTGAGCATTGAGGGCAAGCTGCGTTTCAGCGTTTGGGACGCCAACCTCGGCAAAGATGAGTTTATGGGTACTGCCGAAGTTGATTTGCACGAGTTGAAATCTGGTCAAGTAACACGTAAAACGCTACCGCTAAAGCGTACCGAGCGTGGAGAGATTGTCGTTTCCTTGCGGCTGTTGCTGGATTCAGGGGAAAAACTGCCCAACACCAAACAGATGCAGCAGCAACACGCGATCGCATTCCTGACTGGGATTTTGGATGAGGTTAAGCAGCAAGTTTTGCAAATCGTGCAGCAGTATGCCGGTGGTGAAGACCAAAAGTATGAATATCAAAAGTATCCTCGTCGGAAAGATGCACCTGACGTGGCAATGGAGGACTTGCCACGCATGGTGAAAGGTCTACCGCCAGGAGAAGTGCTACCACCACAGAAACTGGGATTAATTTCGCAGCGTGCCTCTGAGTACCTCTACTCACAGGTGGGATTTTTACAAAGGCTAGAGAAGATCCAGAAGGAGGGCGGCGATCCGTGGACAGCCTTCTTCTCTGGCTGGATCGACCAGCCATATAACCTTCCGAAAATTTGGAAGGATGATGTGGAATTCTGCCGCCAGCTAATCCAAGGGGTTAACCCGATGTGCATTACACTCTGCACAGACGAAAGTGTTATCCCCAAAGACATGGCACACCTGACGGCGCAAGGGAAAACTATCCCTGAGCTGATCGCCCAAAAACGCTTGTTCTTGCTGGATTACGGATATCTAGAAGATATCCCTCAACTTGGCGGTAAAGTTTTCTATCCCGCATTCGTGTTGGTATACCGGGAACTATTGGAAGATGGTAAGTCCCAACTTAACATTCTCGGCATCCAACTAACGCGCCATAAAGACCGTAAAAACGAGGTTTACACTCCTAACTCACCCTATCCAAACAAGTATTTACTGGCGAAGATTCATGCAGTCTGTGCTGACAACCAGTACCACCAGTTTATCTACCACTTGGGCTTCACGCACTTGGTTATAGAACCTTTTGCCATCAGCCATCACAACGCCTTTCCCAAAGATCACCCAATTGGTCAACTGCTGAAGCCGCACTTTGAAGACACCATCGGCATCAACTACTTTGCTCGTCAGACTTTGGTTTCTTACATTGCTCCCTTTACTAATCAAACCTTCGCCACGGGCACTGCGGGAGCGATGCAGCTATTGCTGAAGGCATTGAAGAAGTGGGATTTTTCTGGTATGAGCTTCCCGCAAGAGCTATTATCACGCGGATTTGATGAGAAGGGTTCGGACGGCGTTGAAGACTACTACTTCCGCGACGATGGGTTCAAGATTTGGAATGCAATTACTGACTATGTCGGCAATATTGTAGCGGCTGTGTATAAGGATGATGCCGCAGTGGCAGCAGATAAAGTTATCCAAGCTTGGGCGCAGGAAACTGCCGATCCGGAGCGTGGAGCTGTTTCTGGTTTTCCGGCTGCTATTGAAACGCGGGAGCTGTTGGTGAAAACTCTAACCAACATTATTTTTCTAGCCAGTGCCCAACATTCCGCAGTCAACTTCCCCCAAAAGGAATACCTAGCGTATATCCCCAACCGACCCAACGTTCTGGATAAGCCAGTACCTGAAACTGAAGGCGATATCACAATGGAATACGTGATGGAAGCTTTGCAGAGCATTACAATTTCTCACTTTGAAGTTTCTTTCTCCTACCTGCTCACCACCCCGTCTTTGCATCTACTGTTCCAATTACCGTTAGCAAACGATCGGTTCTCCTCAATCCACGCTATTTTTATGGCGAAGCTAAATCTGATAGCAGTGGAGATTGAGGAACGGAACAAAAAGCTGGAACAGGAAGGTAAAATTCCCTATCCCTACCTGTCACCCAAGCAGATTGCCTACAGCACTGATATTTAGGACTTAGGGAACTGGTACAACACTGCCACAACAACTTAGTAGTAGATACTTCTGTACCTACTACTAAATTCTGCTATAAAGCTACGGCGAACCCCATTGGGGAAGTTAGACTGACTTAGTCAGTTTTGACTTAGTCAGTTTAATTAAATAGTTAGGCGGCAAACGAAACGGGCAGCAGTCTTACGGATTTACGGAGGAAAATAATGAATCGAATCGCACTCGTCACAGGCACATCATCGGGCGTCGGATTGAGTACGGCGGTGTTACTAGCGCAGTCAGGCTTCACCGTCGTTGCGACCATGCGTAACCTAGAAAAGCGTAATCCTCTTGAAACGCGAGCAAAGACGGAAAATGTTACGCTCGAAGTGCGTAGACTAGATGTTCAGGACGCAGCCTCCATTGACGAGTGCGTAAACTCTGTTGTCCGCGATTACGGTCGGATCGATGTGCTTGTCAATAACGCAGGCGCTGGCTACCTAGGAACCCTTGAGCAAACATCGATTGACGATCTAAATCAAACAATGGATGTCAATTTTTTCGGCGTCTGGCGTGTCACCCAAGCTGTCCTACCGCTGATGCGCTCTGCCGGTTCGGGGCGAATCATTACAGTTACCAGCGTCGGCGGTCTCATCGGGCACCCATTCAACGATGCGTATTGCGCCGCTAAATTTGCGGTCGAGGGTTTTATGGAGAGTCTTGCTCCCGTTGTTAAACGCCTCGGTATCTCTGTGTCCCTCATCGAACCGGGCGCGATCAACACAGAGTTCGTCGCATCCGTCCTAGAGACTAGAGCAAATTTGCAGCGGCCCGTTCCCGAAGCATATAGTAAGATGCTCGATGCATACCTCGCCGCAACGGAGCAAGTGTTTTCCACAATAGGGCAGACAGGTGACGATATTGCAAAAGTCATTGCCGAAGCTGCCACCGCCGATGTGCCACACTTCAGATACCAGACGTCCGACCTCATCCGTGGTCTTGTCTCAAGCAAATATGTCGATCCCACGGGCGATTCGGTGGTCGAGTTTTCAGGCGATCGCCTGCCTTGACGAGGATTTCAAACACCACCTGCGACGCAATTCTCCCCTCGTCCCTTTATTGGTAGAAATTGCGATCGCGCCACCGTCACACGATAACTTCAACGAACTTTAATCTGACTGGCATAGCCAGAGCAGGTCTGCAATGTGGTTAAAATCAATCCTTCTTTTAGTGGCTAGTAATAGGTAATTGGTTTCCTTAATGACCCATTACCTATTCTCGATTACCAACATCCAGAAGTGATGTTTAGTTACCGCTCAAGAGGAAATGCTTTTTAGCAACAAGAGACAAGGTATAAGCCGAGATAAACTTAATTTAAAATATTTTTTAGGCCTCAGTTAAAACGTTGAAAATTGATAATTTAATGGCTCTAAAAACACCAATTATAACCGAATACATATGCAATCTAAAGCCGTGGGATATTATTTTTTTCACTTGACTTTTAAAAAAAATCCTTAAATAAGAGACCTCCTGCATGAATGGTCAAGTAGTGTGCCAGTTCATAATCGAGATTGCACAATAAGGGAGTAGATCAGCATCAAGACACTGGGGAGTTGGTATGCCGTATACGGAGCTA